>NZ_DASUIQ010000046.1:0-20577 GCF_036279695.1 Sulfuricurvum sp. | reverse complement strand
CTAGCAGATTAGTTAGTGAAAGCGAAACATTATCCTTATATTCAATTGCTAAAAACTGGGGAATTGATACAAACAAGTTTTATGATGATGAAAGAATAGAGACCTGTAAAGATGAACACCGTCAATCAAGTTTGGAAAGTTTATTTTTAAGATACCAATGTTTTCGAAGTAATGAAGTTGGTGAAGAAGAAGCTGATGAAAGACAAAAAGTATTATGGAAGATATTAGATCATTATTATGAAAAGATACCTACTGAATTAGAACAAATAGACGAAGATAAGACGTGGAGATTATATCTGTCTAGAATTGATAGAAGAAAGATGGATATTCAAACAGAAAAAACTGAAAAGGGGATACTTATTCATTTTAATCCTGAAATTGATTCAGATTTAGAAAAATATAGGGATGATTCTGTAGCGGAAAACTTGGATGCTATGAAATATACATCATTAAAAATTTGGTCTGACTATAAGTTCAAAAATGATGAAAAATATAAGCAGTATGAGCAATATGAGACAAATCCACAACTAGCTTTACAAGAGGTCAAAGATATTATCGATAGATTAAATCAGATTGAAAAACCTGATTATTTAGAAAACAATTTTTTAGGAGATGGAGGATTTTTTTTATTCAATGCATCTATTCCGGCATTCGCCTGCGCAGTCCTTTTAAGAGATTATATTGATGAATTGAATGAAGATGATAAAACTTTTTGCAAAGATATACTGCTAGAAATAGCATCATCTATATTCAGCCCAAATTATCGCTATCAAATTTCTGATGGTGCACAACAAGCTATTTCATTACTTCCAAAATTATTAGAAATTTTTCCAGAAGAAAGTGAAGGAATAAAACTTATTTTATTTTTTGCCTTATTTAAAGAAGAGCCTGTGGGTGGACAAAGTTTCAATATTTTTTCGATTATAGCCATTCGTCAATTATGGGAAAACGATTTTAAAAATGCACAGTCTTTATTGTTCGGATATTTACTACTAAAGCCAAAATATGAAGAACTCTTTCAAAAAATGAGAAAAGAAAGTTATAAGCAGGGTACACATACTTCAAGTTCTCAAGTAATGGAAAAATTTATTAAAAAAAATGAAAAAGCTCTAAAAAGTATTGTTGAATGCCAACTAGAATTCAATGATTTATTGAATATTGACAAATTGGATTTACATGATTTAAACGTTGTATTTCTATTAATTCCTTTTAATACAAACAATGAGGATCATAAAAAGATTGTTCATTATATTGTTGAGGCTTTTGCTAAAGAACTTCTTTCGGATAGAAGAGATGAAAAAGTTGACTATAGCGTTAAACACAATTTTTTAGAGAAATATGTTTATTTTGTACTCAATTCTTCTACTGATGAAGTCATATCATATTTGCATCCATTTTTAGATGGATTTAATTCATCTGAATCTATGGCAGATTTATTAAATGAGTTTGTAAAAGCAGAAGATGCATTATATACATATGATAATTTTTGGTTGATATGGAATGCTTTTAAAGAAAAGATTATAGAACTCTGTAAAGATGGTGAAGAACGTTGGTATATAGAAAAAATTGTACAAAGTTATCTTTTCGCTCAAGTTAAGTGGAAAGAAACTGCGAAAGATTGGCGTTCATTTAAAGAATCTGATAAAAGATTTTTCCAAGAGATTGCAGAAAAAATTGGGCATTGTCCATCAGTCTTATTTTCTTTGGCTAGATTATTGAAGAATATTGGAAATCAATATTTTGATGATGGCATATATTGGATTTATAATATTTTGGATAAAAATAAAGACTATTCTTCTAAAAAACTTGAGACGAATACTATTTACTATATTGAAAATTTTGTAAGGCTATATATTTTTCAAAATCGTGAAAAAATAAAAAAGACTCCTGCTCTTAAAAGCAAGCTAATGGTTATTTTGGACTTTTTGATTGAAAAAGGTTCGGTTATTGGATATATGTTAAGAGAAAATATTGTTTAAATGATAATGAGATAATTTGAATTTTTACTTAATTTAAGGATATTAGATGAATTTCGAACAATTTGAAAAATATATAAAAAATCATAAGATTTGGTCTATTCCATTAATCATATCATTCATAGTTACGTCTATATATAATTTGCCAGAGGCTTATGAAAAAATAGCTTCTTTCTTTTCAAAGGAATATGATTTAAAAATAGAGTTATTACAGATGGATAAAGATAATATTCATGTTTATACTGCTACGAATCGTCAAGACCCATATATTAGCTCAATCGGATCATGGTATAAATTCAGGTTAACAAATAACGGAAATAAGCCTTTGTCCTTAAACAGCATATTATTCGATGGTACACAAAATATTCCAGCATTTCAAAACTATTATATTGATAAAGATGTAATATATTTATCAAAACTTACAACCTTACCAAAAAGTATAAATATTAATGAATCAATAGATTTATATCTATTTATCCCATTTCAAATAAATAGAGAATTGGGTGAGAAGTTATTTTCATTGTTATATAAAGCAGATAATAAATTGGATACAGGTATAGAACTTTACTTATTTGGTAAGGAACCTGAAATACAAAAACAAACATTACCAATGTATATCAATGGAAAATTCGTAAGAACAATCTCTGTTGAACTTAACGTTACAAATTGGAATGAGTATCCTTTTCCTAGAACTTTATATAGTCAAATGGATAGAATTAACGACATTATGCCTTTTGATTACAACCTGAAGGATGGCTTTATCTATATGGAAAAGAATGAAATATTGTCAAACATAGTAGAACCAACTGACACTGAAATAAATATGAATAGTATTTATAAAAATACAAAACATGATGTTCAAATTGTATTCGAAATGAATAATAATATGAAGTTTAAAATTGATTTATGCGTAGACTCAACAGGATTAGTTTTGATGAATAAAATTTGAGGGTATACTATTGCAAATAGTGGTCAGCTATTCAATCTCAATTTTGGGAGCGTGGGAGCGATTAATGTAGATTATAAATCAGTTTTTGGTACAATTTTATTATGCCCTCAATCGGTTTAGGCTGATCGAGCGGAGCGAGTTGGGGTAAACGTAAATTAGGGTATTGTTCCCTATGCCAGCTCTTATTTAGAGTTAATCACTGCGTAGCGGGGGTCAATTATCCTTCGTTTTCTTGAAAAATAGGTGTCAGCTATTTAATTTTCTTTTGTTCTGTGGCTTCCAATACACTTTTTGCATTCAAACTCGTTACCACTTTTTTACCCGTTTGCGCTTCCAACTCTTGGAGGGCTACTTTGGCAACTTTTCCACCTTGGACTGCTACTTTTTTGCTTTCTTCAAACGTTTCAGGGCTTAGTGCTTGTGAAATATCTTTTGTAGAAGCTTCCGCCAACATGTTTAAAATAAGTTCGGTGTTGGTCATGTTATCCCGTAGGTTCTCTTTTTTTAACCCTTTTAGAATTTTATACTCTTTGGTGGTTTTGTCTGCCCATGTTTTGGTGATAATATCGGTGAGAGTTGCAAACTGCATCCCCTCTCTTATCCCTCTTGATTTCCACTCATCGGTAAGTTCTTTGCGGATTTCGATACTTTTTAGCCGTTGGTTGATCCAATTCTCACTGTATCCTAGCTCTAAATATTGTTTTAATGCTCTATCTATACTTAGCTCAGGGTCTTGTATCTCATCTAAGCGCTCACTAGCGATTTGTGCTAACCAAAGTTTAAAGGGTTCTGCTTTTGGGCTTGGAATAGACTGGATTAGTCTGAAAATTTGTTCGGTATCGGCAACATCGGTGAGTCTCATTTTCCCGTCAGGTGCTTTCATTTTCAAACCGTGACAATTTGTCACGGTTTCATTTCCTTCTGCGTTGAGTCTTTGTTTTAATTTTCTCCAATATGCCGTTGCGTCAACACTTTCAGTAAGTATTTCAATTACATCAACAATAGAGATATACCACTTTTCATTCTCCTCATCCCAGAGGGTACGTACTTTTTTAGTGTCAAAAATTTGAATGGTATCGTGTGTGTTCATCTCTATACCTCACCACAAATTTCAATCTTCATTTTTAATGTTCCTCGTCTGGCGCATATCCGATTTATTTTATCTAAACGCGTTTAAATGGATCGATATATTGGCAATTTGCCATATTTTCAATCTTTATTTTCCCTGTCTTTATCGAAACCTTTTGACATACGCGTGGCAATAGGGTTGTTTAGCATTTTTGACGTAGTAGTCTTGGTGATAGGTTTCGGCAGGATAAAAGGGTGAGCGTGGGAGGAGTTTCGTCGCGACCTTATAACCGTTGGCGTTTAACTCTTGTATCAAAGAACGGACAATTCGGCGCTCTTTTTCATCGCTTACAAATATGGCGGATAGATACTGCTCTCCGATGTCGGGTCCTTGACCATCGTGCTGGGTCGGATCGTGAATCTCGAAAAAAGCTTTTGTCAGGGTTTCATACGAGATAAGGGCGGGATCATAGGTCACTTCGACCGTCTCTAAATGACCCGTTTTATGAGCCACCACTTCTCTGTAGGTAGGGTTTTTAACATGACCTCCCATATATCCTGATTCGACCTTTTTAACCCCTTTTAGCTTTTCGAGATGATATTCAACACCCCAAAAACACCCTCCGGCATAATAGGCTTTTGACAAAGTCGAAGCATGTAGCATCATAGAAGTAAAGAGGAGAAGAACCCATAATGATTTCATTGTATTACTCCCAAAAAAATATATCTATATTATGCACTTATGATACTAGCATCTCGGTAAAATGTCGAATAAAATTTATAGACACGTTGAGGCGTTATCGCTACTACTTCTCCGACTCATTAAAACATGACATGGTTATGTGACGCATAATTCCATGCCAATTCAAATGCAACAAACTGGATAACTAAAATTACCCAAAAAAGGTATCGAAATTTACGCGTTTTATGGCGAAAGACTTTTTGGGCGAAAACAGCGCCCACACTCCCTCCCGCAATGGCTAAAGTCACAAGCGTTTTCTCACTGATCCGTCGTCGATTGGCGCGTGCGAGAAATTTATCAAAGCCGAAAATAGCAAATGTAATCAAATTGAAAAGGATAAAAAGTAGAATAAACGCTTTCATATCTAAGAGTATAGCATAAGAGATATTCAAAGGAAAATGGATCCACTATGGTCACGTATCGGTCATGTATTTCAAAAAAAATATGACCAAAATGACACCAAACCGCAAAACATGTGATATGATTAACCATAAGCATTATAAATAGCACGGAGACAATTCACTTTTTTCTAAAGGAGATGTATGAAGGCTGTCATTATGGCTGGGGGGTTCGGTACGCGGATACAACCGCTTACGAATTCTATCCCTAAACCTATGTTACCAATCATGAACCGTCCCATGATGGAGCATACGATTGTAAGTTTACGCAATTTAGGAATTAAAGAATTTATTATATTACTCTACTTTAAACCCGATGTAATCAAAGAGTATTTTGAGGACGGGAGCAAGTGGGGGATAAAGATCACCTATGTCATTCCCGATGATGACTATGGAACGGCGGGTGCAGTCAAAAAAGCCCAAGAGTACATCGGAGATGAAAACTTTATTATCATCAGCGGTGATTTGGTCACCGATTTTGATTTTCAAGCGATTTTCGACTACCACAAATCCAAAAACTCCAAGCTCACCATCACCCTGACTTCGGTCGAAAACCCTCTCGAATTTGGGGTTGTTATCGCCAATGAAGAGGGGAAAATCGAAAAATTTCTCGAAAAGCCGAGCTGGGGCGAAGTCTTTAGCGATACGATCAATACGGGCATTTATATCATCGAGCCTGAAATCCTGAACTACATTCCGAATAATGAAAATTATGATTTTGCGAAAGACCTTTTTCCGACGTTGATGCGCAAAGGGATCGATCTGATGGCGGGATACGCGCAGGGGTATTGGCGCGATGTCGGGAACCCTGAGAGTTACCGTGATGTGTATGAGGATATTTTGCGGGGAAAAATCAAATTTCAGCTCAGCGGCGAGGCGATCAAATATCCTGATGGGGTACTGATCTGCGAAGAGGACAATATCATCGATGAGAGCGTTGATGTGGTCGGGATCGTTGTGATCGGAAACAATGTTGCGATCAAAAAAGGTGCCAAACTAAACAACGTCGTTATCGGGGATAACGTCATTATCGAGAGTTCCGCGAAAATCTCCAACAGCGTCATCTGGAACAATGTCGAGATCGGCAAAAATGCCCGTTTGGACGGATGCGTTATCTGCAACAACAATCGGATCGGCAAGAACGTCACGGCGAAATCGGGATTGATCTTGGCAGAGGGGTGCGAAATCGGGGAGTTGGTGATCGTCGAAAAAGACGTGACCATCTGGCCGGATAAAGTGATCGAAAATGCCGCAATCGTCAGTCGAAGTGTGATTTTGGGGAGCAAATATAAAAACTCCATTTTTGAAAACGGGCTGGTGATCGGTAAAAGCAATGTGGAGATTTCGTGTGAGATGGCGACCAAACTCGCCGAAGCGTACGGAGCACAGCTGCCGGTCGGTTCTACGATCCTTGTATCACGCGACAGTGCAAAAAGTTCCCGTATGCTCAAGCGGGCATTTTTGGGCGGGTTGCTCTCCTCAGGGGTAGATGTTCTCGATTATGGCGCAATTCCCTCGGCCGTAATGCGGTGCAGTCTCTCTTACCATGATGAGTACAGTGCAGGGATTCACATCAATCAAAAGTTGGATGACCCGACCAGTACCGTCATCACCTTTTTCAATCATGAAGCGCTCCGTATCAATAACGATATGGCGAAAAAGGTCGAGAAAGCGTTTTTCAAAGAGACCTTTCGTCGCGTCGATTATTCTCGAATCGGTCAAATCTACCTCTCCGATCATGCCAAAGAGTATCTCGGATATAAAAAAGGGATGGAAGAGCTGCTCAAATCGCACATGTTCAAGTGTCTAAATTGTCGGGTAGCGGTCGATATGATGCATGGGATGGCGTCGGAAGTCTTTCCCGATATTCTCAACGATATGGGGGTCGATCATATACTTTTCAATGCCCATCCCGACAATCCGCGTCTCGATAATATCAATTCTTTAACCAAAGCTTCTCATGAAGATATGAGTGCGGTGATCAAGGCACTCGATCTGGATGCCGGATTTATGATCTATCCGCACGGACAGCGGTTGGATATATTGTGCGACAAAGGGATTTTACTGAGCAAACAGGCGGCATTGTTTATCGTCTTGACGTTGCTCAATATGGAAGCCAAAAATCACGGGGTAGTGAAGCGGGTATTTCTCCCGACATGGGCGGCCGATTTTGTTCAGTTTGAACATCTGGAGATCGAACGGGGGCAATACGCCAATTTCAAACGGGATAAAATGAAGCAGTACGATTTGGTAACGACTGGGGAGGGGAATTTCGCCTTTACCGAGTTTTCAAGTCATCGCGATTCGATGTATGCGACACTGAAAATTTTGGAGATGATCGTCTACAATCGGGTGAAACTCTCCCAACTCATCGAATCGCTCCCCCGTTTTTACTATCATACGTTTCAAGTCCCTTGTACGCAGGCGAATAAAGGGAAAATGATGCGGATGTTCCTCGAAGATTCGAAGGGTAAAAAATCCTCGACACTCGATGGGGTTAAAATTTGGCTTAAACCGCAGGATTGGGTTCTCATGATCCCCGATCAATACAGCGATAATCTCAACCTCTACATCCAAGCCAAGACGAATGAAGACGGGGAGCGAATCTGCGAAACGTATAAGTCAAAAATCGAGGAATGGATGAGTACCTAATGGAAACAGAGCCCCTTCGCCTCTCGTTTTTCTGGCACATGCATCAGCCCGATTATCGGGGTAGCTGCGGAGTAATGAGGATGCCGTGGGTGTTTATGCACGCCATCAAAGACTATTATGAGATGCCGTGGCTTTTGAGCCGTTACCCAAATATCAAAGCGACGTTTAATCTCACGGCGACTCTCATGGAGCAGTTGGATCTCTATCTCGATCCGCTCAAAAACGACTATTTTCTCTCTCTGTGGATTCAGCACCCCTCAATGCTCAGCGATGAGGAACGTACATGGGTGATCAAGCTGTGCAAATCAAGCCAGTTTGATACGATGGTGCGACCGATCAAACGCTATGCGTTTCTCTATACTCAACATGATTATTCCGATGATGAGTTGACCGATTTGGAGACGTTGTTTATGCTGGCATGGTGCGGGCAGTATCTCCGAAGTGAAAATACCGTCGTCAAAGAGCTCTTGAGCCAAGGGGAGGGGTTCGATCAGGACGATAAAGAGCGTTTGTTACAGACGTTATGCGAGTTTGTCCAAACCATCATCCCTTTGTACGCCTCACTGCAAGAGGAGGGGCGTATTTCGGTTTCGACGACTCCCTATTTTCACCCGATCTTGCCGCTATTGATCGATATGGAAAACGCTGCAATCGCCAATACTCATACCATCCTGCCTCAAAGAACAATCCCTTTAGCAGACGATGCCCATCGGCACATAATGCGCTCCATTGCGCTGTATGAGGAAAAGTTTATGCGTCCTCCGAGCGGTTTTTGGCCTGCGGAGGGGGCGGTTGATCCTAAAAGCGTGGCTCTTTATCGTCAATACGGGATTGAGTGGATCGCTACCGATGAAGCGATACTGTTTCATTCGTTGGGGAGTGAGGAGCGTCATCATCTCTATAAATCGTACGATTATCAGGGGATCACGATCGGATTTCGCGATCATACTTTGAGCGATCTGATCGGATTTACCTATCGGTATAAGGGTGCTGAGGATGCGGCGGAACATTTTCTAAGTTCCCTCAAAAGTATCTATGAGACGCAAAGTGAGCCCACCGTGTTTGTGATAGTCGATGGGGAGAATGCGTGGGAGTTTTATGAGAACAACGGGTTCGATTTTTTTAATGCCCTTTATACAAGGTTGGAGAACACTCCGTGGTGTTCTACCGCGACAATGGATGAGATAGCATCACAGGAACAAACCCCGCTCACAACGCTCCATCCGGGGAGCTGGATTCACGGCACCTTTGATACATGGTCGGGACATCAGCAGAAAAATCAGGCGTGGGAGCTGATCTTTCAGACGAAACGGGATGTGGAACATTTTAGCGGTGAGATCACCGAAGAGGTTGCACGTCATATTGAGGATCACTTTTTGGCGTCTGAGTGCAGTGACTGGTTCTGGTGGTACGGGGATGATCATGTTACCGACTATGCGAGCGAATTTGATACGCTGTTTCGGGCGCATCTGGTGGCGATTTACGATTTGCTGGGGATGGCACCTCCGGCAAGTCTGTTTATCCCGATTGTTGCATTGAATACGAGCGCACCGTTTTGCGTGAAGCCCTCTTCGCCGCTGACTCCCGTGATCGATGGGAAATACACCTCCTTTTTTGAGTGGCTCGGGTCGGGGAGCATGGATGAGAGAAAACTCTACTCGACGATGGATCGCTTACGCGGTCCGATCGATACTCTCTACTATGGGCATGACAAGAGGGCGATTTACGCGGCATTCGATGGGAGATTATCTCAAATACTGCGTCAAGGTTTAAAACTGCTGGTGATTGTCGAAGAGAGCGGGGAACGGATCGAGTATGATTTGGAGCAGCTCACGTGTGCCGAGAGTGATCAAGTGGCGATGGAAGAGCGGATCGAGATCGCCATCTCACGACGCCGTTTCGGTGAGATGAGGCGGTTTCATCTGCGCTTCGAGTTGATCAGCGGTTCTGAAATCCTCCAAACGATGCCCGGAAACGGTGCATTAAGTATCGATTTGAACATACATTACGCCACCAACTGGTTTGTGTAGGAAAAAAGGGGAGAGTATGTCGAAAACAGCGCTTTTATTCGGTATCCACATGCATCAGCCGATCGATAATTTCGGCTGGGTGATCGAGCATGCGATAGAGGTATGTTACAAACCTTTTTTTGAGGTGATGAGCCGCTATCCGACGTTTCGTTTCAGTGTCCATTGCAGCGGATGGCTGATGGAGCAGATCGAAGAACGTGATCCAAAACTCTACAAACAAATCCAAAAACTCTCCAAAGCGGGGAGCATCGAGTTTTTCAGCGCGGGGTATTATGAGCCGATTTTGAGCGTTATCCCCTCTGCGGATCGGGTAGCGCAAATCAACCGACTCAACGACTCGATTGCAAGCAGGTTTAAACAAAATCCCAAAGGATTATGGCTCACCGAGCGGGTATGGGAGTCCTCTTTGATCCCTGATCTGACCAAGAGTGGCATAAAGTATACGGTAATGGATGATTACCATTTCCAGTGCGCGGGGTTTGATGAGGCGATACTGGACGGGTACTATCTCAGTGAAGAGGGGGGAGAACAAATCGGACTCTTTCCGATCAGTAAAAAGCTTCGTTACGCACTGCCGTTTATGAGTGTCGAGAAAGCACTGGGTGCGATTAAAAGCTACACGCGGGAGAAAAACTCTGCCGCTATCATCTTCGATGATGCCGAAAAGTTCGGAATGTGGCCGGGAACCTATGCGTGGGTGTATGAGAAAGGGTGGCTGGAGAAGTTTGTCGAAGCGATTTTGGCGGATGATAAAATCGAGACGCGCCACTTCGGTGAATACTACCGAACCGAAAAACCGCGCGGGATCGCCTATCTCCCGAACGTATCGTACTATGAGATGGGGGAGTGGAGTTTGCGCGCCGATGATGCTCACGCTCTGGAGCTATTCAAACAGGAGATGGGGTTTGATCGGTATGAGCGCGAGGGGGTAAAGTTTCTCAAAGGGGGGATTTGGAAGAATTTTTTTGTCAAATACCCCGAGAGCAACCGCATCCACAAACGGATGCTGGAACTCTCCGCTTTGCGTGAAGAGATGGGGTGCGAGGAGTTTGACAATGCCCTCTATAAACTCCAAACGAACGATTCGCTCTGGCACGGAGTATTCGGCGGTCTCTATCTCCCTAATCTGCGAGATACCTCATACCGCTACCTCATCGAGTGCGAAAATATCCGATACGCTTCAAGAAGCGTTATCGAGTCGTATAACAATGAACTCGACGGGTATGAGAAGATCAAAATCGTAACCCCTGCGCTGATATGGCGATTTGATAGCGCCTACGGTGGACAGCTTGTGGAGTTGGACAGCAGAGATCGATGTTTCAACTACCAAAATACCCTTACCCGTCGAAAAGAGTCCTACCATCAGCGGATTTTAGAACCGATTTGTAATGAGGGGGTATGTGAAGCGGAGACTCCGGCGGAGGAGGGGATCGATACGATCCACACCGCAATGGGACAAATCGATGAGTCTTTGCGCGACGCGATCATCTATGACTGGTATCTCAAAAATTCGTTTATCGACCATATCAGCGACGAGAGTTTCGATCTGAATGGTTTTCGCCACTGCCGTTTCCGTGAATACGGCGATTTTGCCAATCAGCCCTTTGACGTAGAGTTCGATCAGCAAAAAATCATGTTTTCCCGTGAGGGCGGTCTCTACTCTCCCGAAAAATCGGATGCACGACTCGAAAAACGCTACACCCCCCATGAGAATGGAGTCGATTTTGAGATACGATTTTCGTGTGATCGCGAGGGGAGACTTGTGTATGTGATGGAACACAATTTCCATTTTTCGTGTCCCGATACCCTGCTTATCAATGGAATCGTGGCAGACGATGAGATGGAATGGCTCTCGTGCGATAAGGTGGAGTTGTATGACACGATTTTAGGTAAAATGGTGACGATCAAGCTGGATACGCGCTGCGATGTCCGCTGTTTTAAGCTCAAAACTCTTTCTCAAAGCGAGCAGGGGTTTGATTTGACGACGCAAGGGGTGAGTGTGGCGATAGGTGTCGGTTTTGAGAGATTATTCACCTTTAGCGGATCGTTGGAGATAACGGATGTCTGAAATACGGTACGATCGGCTGCATGATCTGCACGTCATCATTGCCCCTGAGCGGCTTCGTCATCCCGATGAGGTGGAGTCGTTGGAGAAGATCGTGCCCGAACCTTATCCGAGTGAACCGTGCCCGTTTTGCGAGGGGAATGAGGCTTTAACGCCCCGTGAGATTTATGCGCTCCGTGATGAGGGGAGCATTATCAATGAATCAGGATGGCAAACCCGAGTCGTCCCCAACCTCTTTAAAGCGGTGCAGATCGAAACGCCCCCGAATCACCATTTCGGATTGTTTGAATACCGTGAGGGGTTCGGCGCGCATGAGGTGATAATCGATACCCCGAGACATACTACCTCGATGTGTGAATGGGGTGTGCAGGATGCGATCATGTGGTTCACAACACTTGCCCAGCGGGTTGGGGATTTGCGGCGCGATCACCGTATCACCCATATCTCGCTTTTTAAAAACGAGGGGAAAAATGCGGGCTCATCGATGAGCCATTGTCATACCCAACTCATCGCATTGCCGTTGGTTCCAAAATCACATAGCGAACTCTATCGCCGCGCTTATGAGTATTACCAAGGCAATGCCCATCCTCTGATGGAATCCATTGTATCGCAAGAAGAGCAGATGCAAAGCCGCATTATCGAGAAAGCGGGGGGATTTACCTCATTTTGCCCCTATGCGAGCGGCTATCCGTTTGAGGTGATGATCTCTTCGGCATATGAGCGAGGTCATATCGATACCCTCAAGGCGGAACAGATAGAGACTATTTCGACGTTGCTCGTCTCCACGTTGCAGAAGCTGAAGCGGCAATTAGGGGTATTTCATTTCAATCTATCCGTCTCTACCCCTCCGCTGATCGATTACGCGGGGGAAGACCTATCCGAGCTGTGTCGCTTTACGATCCGCATTATGCCCCGTCTGTATCGTCACGGCGGATTTGAAAATACGAGCGGCATCCTTATCAACCCCGTCACACCGGAACTGGCGGCGAAACTATTACGGGAGAGCAACCATGAATAAAAAGTCTCTGTTGTTCGCATCGAGCGAAGTGTACCCTTTTGTCAAAACCGGCGGGTTGGCGGATGTCTCTCATTCGCTCCCCAGAGCACTTCGAGAGAGTTACGATGTGACCGTCGTGCTCCCGTTATACCGTCTCATCGATCGTAAACGTTTCAATATCGCCCGCCTCGAATCGTTTGAGATAACGATGGGAGAGAATGTCTATCCTGTCGAACTCCACGGAACGACGCTTGATGGGATGGAGTACCGCTTTGTGTATGCGCCGTTATTGTGCGATCGGGAGTTTCTCTACGGGAGCGCTGAGTGCGGATATGAGGATAATGCGGAGCGCTTTGCCCTCTATTCCTATGTGTTGCGCGAAATGGTGCGTCGTGAACCGTATGCATTGTTGCACCTCAACGATTGGCAGTGTGCGTTGGCGGCACTGTTCATCAAAGAAGATACCGCTATCAAGGCTAAAACCCTCTACACTATCCACAATCTCGCCTATCAAGGGGTATTTGAGTCCTCTATTCTCCCTCGCATCGGGATCGATGAGCGCTATTTCACGATGGAAGCGTTGGAGTTTTACAATCAGGTGAACTATATGAAAGCGGGGATCGCCTATGCGGATGTGATAACGACCGTCAGTCCCACCTATGCCAAAGAGATTTTAACCCCAGAATTCGGGTGCGGTTTGGAGGGGTTCTTGCAGTTTCACAAACGCAAACTGCACGGAATCCTCAACGGGATCGATACGGATCATTTTTCTCCCGCTACCGATGCGGCATTGATAGAGTGCTATACGAGCGCCAAAGGAAAAAAAGCCTCTAAAAGTGATCTCCTCAAACAGTTGGGGCTCAAAGGTGTAACGAAACCTCTCTTTGTCTTTATCGGTCGCCTCGCCCACCAAAAGGGGATAGATCTATTGATCGAGACTCTTCCGAAAATGGCGGAGTTGGAGTGCACTATCGCAGTGCTCGGCGAGGGGGGTGGAGCCTATGGTGATGCGTTAAACGCGATAGCTGAGCGTTATGCCAATGTATCGGTGACGTCGGGGTATGATGAAGCATTATCACACCGGATGTATGCGGCGGCGGACTTTTTGGTGATGCCATCGCTTTTCGAGCCGTGTGGGTTGAATCAGATGATTGCGTTCGCGTATGGGGCAATCCCTATCGTGAATCGTGTCGGGGGATTGGCGGATACGGTGAAAAAGCTCGAATCGTTTGAGGAAGAAAGCGCATCGGGATTCGGGATACTCCTCACATCTGCTACTTCGCGTGCACTTTTATCTGCTGTTAAAAAAGGGTGTGAACTCTATGGCGATAAAAAGCGTTTTGAGATGATCGTCAATCACAATATGAGATGCGATTACTCATGGTCGAAGAGTGCGCAAGAGTACCTAAAACTCTACCAAAGAGTTCTCAAATGAAAAAGCTCTTTATCGATATAGGCGGTACCCATCTGCGCAGTGAAGTGCGAGATGGAGATACCATCATCCGTGAAACCCTCTCCAGTACTGAAACAGGGCTGTTGGAATATATCGATAGAGTGATAGAACATCATCCCCGCATCGATTTTATCGGGATTGCGTATGCGGGGCAGGTGGAAAATGGGGAAATTCTCTCCGCTCCCAATATTCATATTGACACCTATAAAATTGCTCACGAGGTGGAGAGACGCTACGGTATCCCCCTTGGAATCGATAACGATCTCAACTGTGCGGTGCGCGCCGAAGCGGCGTATTGGAAATCGCAGAGTATCGCCGCACTCTACGTCGGTACGGGGCTTGGGGCGGCAGTGATCGATCAGGGACGAATTGTGAGAGGATCGCATAATATGGCGTTCGAGATCGGGCACATTCCCTATAAATCCTCTCCGCTGGTATGCGGATGCGGACGGAGCAACTGTTTGGAACTCTACGCTTCGGGATCGGGGATCGCCAAATGGCTTACCCATTACGAGATGGAAGAAACGGCCATTTTATCAGAGCTCCAAGGCTCTTTGATAGCGGAGGAGTTCGAAGAGGCTTTGCTTCATGCCGCAGGGGTGTTGGTGACATTGGGCAATCCTGAAATCTTGGTGCTAGGCGGTGGGGTAATCGAGCAGAACCCCTATTTGGCTACACTGTTACGAGAAAAACTACACTACTATGCACTTTTTCCCGCATTGCAAAATATGCGTCTCGAAATCAGCGCATTACAAAATGCCCCGCTAGAGGGGGCAAAACTATTGGAGAACTCTCATGGATAAGCTGCGTATTTTATTTGCCGCATCGGAGATCGTCCCCTTCGCCAAAAGCGGCGGGTTGGCGGATGTCGCCGGAGCATTGCCCAAAGCGCTTAAAGCTCTGGGGCACGATATACGTCTGGTAATGCCTCGATACTACGTCGTGGATCGCGAGAAATTTGGTCTCAAACTCATGGAGGGAGGTCTCGGTGTCCCGATGGGTGCTATGGGGGAGATATGGGCAGGTGTTTATGAGGGGCTCCTCCCCGGAACGGAAATTCCCGTTTACTTTATCGATCATGAGGGGTATTTCGGACGGGGCGGATTGTATGAGGAGGGGGGATACAGCTATCTCGATAACGATAACCGCTTTATCTTTTTCTCCCGTGCTGTGATGCAGCTCGCCAAAAAACTCCGATTTCATCCCGATGTGATCCATGCCAACGACTGGCATACCGCCGCAATCCCTATGATGCTCAATACCCACTATGCGTATGATGGCGATTTCGCCTACAGCGGATCACTCCTCACGATCCATAACCTCCAACATCAGGGTCGATACTACAAGGGAGCTATGGATGTCCTCGACATCGGATGGGAGCATTTTAACGCCAATGAGATCGAAGAGTATGACGGGATAAATCTCCTCAAAGGGGGGATCGTCCATGCCGATGCGATCAGTACGGTGAGCCGCCGCTACGCCCAAGAGATTCGGAGCGCTGAGTTTGGATGGGGGCTTGAAGCTCTTATCAATAATAATTCATTTAAGCTCCATGGTATCCTCAATGGGGTCGATTATGAGGAGTGGAACCCCGCGCTCGATCCGTTTATTGCCGAAACGTTTGATCGGGGGGATATGAGCGGGAAACAGATATGTAAAAGAGCACTCCAACACACGTTCGGACTCCCGCATCGTGATGATGTTCCGTTGATCGGTTTGGTCGGACGATTGGTCGAGCAAAAAGGGATCGAGTTGATCGTCCACGCCATCCACGCCCTGATGCACATGGAGATACAGATTGTCCTCCTCGGAGCGGGAGAGTTGTGGGCGGAACATTTTTTCAGCGATATTGCCGGACGCTATCCTCACAAATTCGGCTGCTATATCGGGTATCGAAACGATCTGGCACACCAAATCGAAGCGGGGAGCGATCTGTTTTTGATGCCTTCGCTGTTTGAGCCGTGCGGGTTGAACCAAATCTATTCGCTCCGCTACGGGACGCTTCCGATTGTCCGAGCAACGGGCGGGTTGGACGATACGATTGAGAATTACCAAAACAATGCCAAAGACGGGACGGGGTTTAAATTTTACGATGCGACCCCCGATGCGCTGATCAATACGGTCGGTTGGGCGGTCTATACGTGGTACAACGAGAGAGAAGGGTTTGAACAAATGCAGCGAAACGCGATGGAGAGACGATTTGACTGGCATCATGCCGCCAAAGAGTATGAGGCGCTTTATTATCGGATCAAAGCGGGGAGAAGAGGCGCATGAGAATTATCCAACACCACCCGCTAAGCTATGATGTTTCGTTATTGAGCGAACTCGATATTTATCTGTTTAAACAAGGGACCCATACCAAGCTATACAACAAGCTCGGTTCCCATCCGATGAGTCATAACGGCAAAGAGGGGGTCTATTTCTCGGTATGGGCACCCAATGCGGCGTACGTGAGTGTCCGAGGCGATTTCAACGATTATCACACCGAATCGCATCCGCTGAGATTGCGAGGGGATGACTCGGGGATATGGGAAGGGTTTATCGAAGGGGTAGAGCAGGGGCTCACCTATAAATACCACATCGCCTCCAAATTTCACAATATCGTCCATGACAAAAGCGATCCGTTTGGCTTTTACGCCGAGATGCCTCCGAAATCGGCATCGCGTGTGTGGAGTCTGGAAAACTATGGATGGGATGATGCACAGTGGATGTCATCACGCTATAAGCGGAATGCTCATGATGCCCCTATCAGCGTCTATGAGATGCATGTAGGCTCTTGGAGACGCAAGGTTGAAGAGGAGAACCGCTTTCTCACCTACCGTGAACTAGCCGTGGAATTGGTCGCATATCTAAAAGAGATGAATTATACCCATGTCGAGTTTATGCCTCTCACCGAGTATCCGTTTTTCGGTTCATGGGGGTATCAGGTGGTGGGCTATTTCGCCGCCACGGCACGATTCGGAACGCCTCAGGATTTGATGCATCTGATCGATACGCTCCATCAAAACGGAATCGGGGTCATCATGGACTGGGTACCGTCACATTTTGCGGTCGATATGCACGGTCTGATTAACTTCGACGGAACGGCGCTCTATGAGCATGAAGATCCGCGTCAGGGGTTCCATCCCGAGTGGGGCAGCATTATTTTCAACTACGGACGCAACGAAGTGCAGTCATTTTTGATCAGCTCGGCGATGTTTTGGCTGGATTATTACCATATCGACGGTATCCGAGTCGATGCGGTTGCTTCGATGTTATACCTCAACTATGCCCGTAAAGAGGGGGAATGGGTTCCCAACAAATACGGCGGAGATATTAATCTCGAAGCGGTAGAATTTTTGAAAAAACTCAATATCGCTCTCTATGGAGAGTGTTCCGATATTCTGATGATCGCCGAAGAGTCAACCGCCTATCCGATGGTAACCCGTCCGGTAGACGTCGGTGGACTGGGATTCGGCTTCAAATGGAACATGGGATGGATGCACGATAGCCTCAAATACATGAGCCGTGACCCTATCTACCGTCAGCATCACCACCATCAGCTCACGTTTAGTATGTGGTACGGATTTGATGAGAACTTTATGCTCCCGCTGAGTCACGATGAGGTCGTTCACATGAAGGGCTCTTTGATCAACAAAATGCCCGGTGATGTGAATCAAAAATTTGCTCATCTCAGAGCTTTGTACGCCTATATGATGGCGCATCCGGGGAAGAAACTTCTCTTTATGGGGGGCGAGATAGCTCAGTTTGCGGAGTGGAGTTTTGAACGCTCTCTCGATTGGCATTTGCTCGATTTTCCGCTTCATCGCGGTATCCAAAAGATGCTCTCGGATCTAAACGGACTTTATGCGCAGGAGCGTGCCTTGCATCAGTACGATGAGAAGCGCGAAGGGTTCGAGTGGATCGATGATCGCGATAGCGGACATAATTGCATCAGTTTTATCCGCAAAAGCGACATCTCGAGTGAAAATATCTACGTGGTGTGCAATTTCTCTGATGAGACGCGAGAAAACTTCCCATTAGGCGTTCCTTATGAAGGAGAATACACCGAGATATTCAACTCGCAGTCTCATTATTATGAGGGGTGGAAAATCGGTAATATAGCCTCCCTTCACACTCAAAAATCTCCCATGCACTCCCATCCCTATTCGCTTACCCTGACATTGCCGCCGTTGGGTGTGTTGTATCTCAAACAAATCATTAAGGATTAGTAGGTAGAATATTGAAAGATATGCAAAAAGTGAGGTCGCTATGATTTTGCACGACTATGAGTTTGACTCGAAATACACAAAAAGCGTCGCCTATTTTTCAATGGAATTTGCTATCCATCAAGGGCTTAAAATATATTCCGGCGGGTTGGGATTTTTGTCCGGTTCACACATGCGCAGTGCGTATGATCTTCATCAAAATATTGTCGGTGTCGGTATTTTGTGGAGTTTCGGTTATTATGATCAAACGCGCAGTCCGGATCGAACGCTCAAAGCTGAATTCGTCCGTAAACACTACTATTTTCTCAAAGATTTAGGGATTCAGGCGAAAGTGAGTATCCATTCTCAGGATGTTTATATTAAAGCATTTTATCTCTCACCTGATATTTTCGGTTCAGCTCCGTTGATTCTCCTCTCAACCGATATTCCCGAAAACGATTTTTTAGCTCGTACGATTACCCATAAGCTCTACGATGCGAATGAAGAGACCCGAATCTCCCAAGAGATTGTTTTGGGGATCGGCGGAGTCAAGGTTCTTGAAGCACTGAAGCAATCCATCGAAATATATCATATGAATGAGGGGCACGCATTGCCGCTCGTTTTTGAACTTTATGATAAATACCGTAATATGGATGAAGTAAAAAAACGGGTTGTCTTTACCACCCACACCCCTGAAGATGCAGGTAATGAACAGCATAACATTGAGTTGCTCCATAAATTCGGTTTCTTTAACGGTTTGCAGTTAGAGACAGTTCGTTCCATTATGAAGATGGAAAATGAGCAGAATTTCAACCTTACGGTGGGGGCATTGCGTTCCGCAAAACTTACCAACGGTGTCTCCAAATTTCATGGAGAGGTAGCGAACCGTATGTGGAAAGATTGCGAGGGGCGTTCCGAAATCATTTATGTTACCAATGCCCAAAACCGCCGTTTCTGGACCGATAAAGATTTGCTCGCTGCGTTGGATGATCACGAAGATTATCAGATCATTAGCCGTAAAAAACATCTCAAACGGGAGTTGTTTGCTATCGTAGCCGATCAGACCGGAAAGGTCTTTAATCCTGATATTCTGACGATTGTATGGGCTCGCCGATTTGCAGAATACAAACGTCCGGGGCTTATCAAGCACGATTTTGCCCGATTTAAAAAGCTTCTTGAGCGTACCGTACAACCCATTCAGATTATTTGGGCGGGTAAACCTTATCCGTTTGATACCAATGCGATCAATGTTTTCAATGAGCTGATTCATATCAGCCATGATTATCCTAATATGGCGGTTTTGGTCGGATATGAGCTGGATCTCTCTCGAATGCTCAAAAAAGGGTCTGATTTGTGGCTCAATACCCCGCGTGTTTCGAGAGAAGCGAGTGGAACGAGCGGTATGACGGCGAGTATGAACGGCTCAATTCATTTTTCGACTGATGATGGATGGCATCCAGAATTTGCGAAACACACCATTAACTCTTTCACCATTCCACCTATTGATCATAGTCAGCCGATAGAGCTTCAGGACGCTGAAGACAATAAAAATATGATGGATATGCTCGAAAACGAGATTATCCCGATGTATTATGATAAACAAGAGCAGTGGACACAGATGATGAAAAATGCGATGTCGCATGTTATCCCTGCGTTTGATTCTGGGCGTATGGTGCATGAGTATTACACTAAGATGTATAACACCTGAGAAGCATTTATTGCGAAAAAATTAGTACGCTATACGCTCCGATCGAAATCGAAGCATAATAGGGGAGTGAGTCGCAGTCTCCTCGGTCGGTGAGGATGTCGGTACTTAGATAGTTGCCAAAATCGTCATTGTACCCTTCCCAATCACTATTGAAACGGAGCTTCCATGCTCCCTCACTCGGAAAACCGATAACGTAGTCTTCTTGTGCCTCATGCGAGAAATTTGCAACGATCACAACATCATCCGCAACGCCCCCCTTGTCCCATCGATGATATGCAATCACTTTGTGTTCATTATTCAGATGGTACACCTGAGTAAACTGCCCGCATAAACCGCGTGTGAAACCCTCACG
>NZ_DASUIQ010000045.1:0-11894 GCF_036279695.1 Sulfuricurvum sp. | reverse complement strand
CGGCGATAGCGGTCGCTGGTTTACTTCGGTAGGAAATCATCATACCGGTAAAGCCGGTGGTTCGTTTGCTATGAGAGAGGATGATTTTGCATTTTCGGCGGATATTTATACCGTCCATGATGATCTCTCCCTCTCGTATGGGCAAGACGGTCTGTCCAACAATCTTTTAGGCGCCGCCAATGCGCCCCTATCTCGTTCAGGCAATGCCCCGTCCTCTACCGATGCAACCATGGCATCGGCTACTATCAGCAAGGGGGCATTTTTTGCCGATGGACGGTTCTCCACCTATCGACACGGCTCAGGTGGCGGGATCAACTATGCACTGGCGACGGAGGGAGATCACTACAACGTCGATCAATGGCACCTTGGTGTCGGGACCCACTATAGTGCGGGAGATTTTGCGGGAACGCTTCAAGCGTCGATGACCCAAGATAGCTTTACCAGCCATCAGCTTCTTGCCCCGGCAGGATTACGACTCCCTTCGCTGACTCCTCCTACGACGGTTGTCACCTATTTAGACGGTTTTTACGGTATTCATGAAGCCTTTATTCGAACCTATCAGCTCAGTAATACCCTGAGCGGATCGGCATTCGGGGGGGATGTCACCGTAGGCTTAAGCGGATCGTGGAGCAGTGTCAGCTCTGAAAAAACACTCACCACCGACAGAGACAGCGGAAGCGGATTAACCGATTACTCAACATCCCTCCCGTTTTTCAGTCCAAACGGTTCTATCAACAACCAAACGGCATACATCACCTATGAACGCCCCCTCAGTACCAATCTGATCGGCTATGCATCCCTCACACTCGATCATCGCAATGGGTTAGCAACACAAATTGACCCGCGTCTTGCGGCCGTTTATACCCTAGATCCGAATAACCTGCTCAAGTTTTCCATCTCCCGTGCCCACAGAAACCCCTCATGGCAGGAGATGTTTACCCTCAACAATAGAGCACGATGGGGGAATCCCGATCTACGTCCTGAAACCGTCGTAGCGTACGAGACCCAATACATCCATAAGTTTGAAACGGAACATACCCTCTCGCTCAATCTGTTCCGTCTCGATAACAATGACCAAATATATCTCCAATATAACACACCATCAGCACGCTATGAGTACGTAAACGGATCAAAAAGCCTCATTCAAGGGTTTGAAGCAGAGTGGCGAAAACGCTATGATGACACCTCGTTTTACACCGCTTACACCCATATTTGGGCGGAAGACGGGAATGGGGTGACACTGCCCAACGCTCCAAGCGATTCGGCGCGAGGATTTATCACTCACACCTTGGATGAAAATTGGTACGTTTCTTTAGCCGGACGATGGCAAAGTGACACACCAAGAGCCGTAGGGGACACAAGAGGGGACATGAAATCCATCGGCATCGTCGATACCGCTATCGGATACAAACTCCCTCGTCTTCACAGTGAAATACAATTGACGCTCAAAAACATGTTCAAAGAAACTGAGCTTTATCCAAGTCCAAAAGGGACCTATAACGACGATTATCCTGCCCTCGGACGTACCTATTTACTTACCGTAAGGGGAACATTTTGAAATACATCTTACCATTATTACTTTTCTTAAATACTCTCGGCTGGAGCGCATCGTATGATCCGTTCTTACTCAATACCCATCTCTCTTTGCTCCCAAAAATCGCCATGCTTGAAAAAAGCCTCGTTTCCCATAATAAGGCACCTCTAAAAATTTTGATCGCTTATGAACGGGGAGACGAAGATACGGCAGAATCGTGTGCCAAAATCTTGATGACTAAATTCAACGGGAGTGTAAACGGACATCCACTCGTCGTAGCCGCACTTCCATTCGATAAACTCGATGCGTCCAACTCGTATCATTTGATTTATGCGCTCAAAGCAAGCCTGTCTCAGCTCAAAAAAGTTCATAATGCCGTCGGATCATCGGGAGCCATTACGGCTCTCTACGATGCGGATAAACTCGGTGAAGACGGTCTTCTCCTCTCTATCCAGATGGAGAGAGCACCTGTTATTCTGATCAATTCCAAAGCGCTTCGAGAAAACCGCTTTTCGTTTCCGGACAGTCTTTTGGAAATGGCTCGGATTATCTAAGCTCTTTTTGGTTCATCCGAGCTTGAAGTGCATTGGAAATGTTCATCAACGCAAAGGTGACGATAAAGATCATCAAACCGGGGAAGAAACTTACCCACCATGCGATGTCAATCACCTCTTTACCGCCACTTAGGATACTCCCCCAACTCATTTGAGGAGGGGTAATCCCTAGCCCCAAAAAAGAGAGTCCCGATTCGGCTAGAATCGCCCCCCCTACCCCAAACGTAAAACTCACCAATACAATCGGAGCCAGTAGCGGTGCATAGTATTTTAGGATGATTTTAAGAGGATGAACACCTCCGATATGCAAAATACGAATATAGGGTTTTGAACTGATAGCAAAGCTCTCTGAACGGATAAGGCGTGCCGTTCCCATCCAACCGGTTATCGAGATAATCAAGATCAACACCCAGAGCGATGCATTGACATAACTGACAAGCGTCAAGAGTAAAAACAGGGTAGGAAAAGTCAAAAACAGATCGACAATAATGATAAACACTTTATCAAATCCCCCGCGAAGAAGTGCGGCACTTACCCCATAGAGCAAGCCGATCAGCGTTGAGACAAGCGCACTCATAAATCCGATAATGAGAGAGATTTGCCCACCTTCCATCAAGCGTGACATCAAATCACGCCCCAATCGATCGGTACCGAACCAATGTTCTGATGAGGGGGAGAGTAAAATAGCCTGAGAATCTAAAAATAGAGGATCGACCGTATACAGATACGGTCCGATAAAAGAGAAAGCTATTACCCCGACTAGCGCGGCAATACTAACAAAAGGCATTAGGCCTTAATACCCAAAAGGGTAGTCATCATTTGATCTATCGTCGTAATCACTTTAGCTGCCGCACCGTATGAGGTTTGATAACGGATAAGATTTGCCATCTCTTCATCGATACTTACTTTACTCACTGAATCCTGCTCTTGTTTGATAGAATTAAATTGTGCCGTAATGGAATCGTTGCTCAAAATAACCGAGTTGGTTTTTGTCCCGACCTTCGTAACCAAATTATCAAAATAGCCATACAGCGTGTCAGATGTTTTGTTGAACCCTGTTCCGAAAGGGACCTTTGAAAATTGTAACTCAACCATATCCAAAGCGGTTTGATTGTCTCCGTTTGCAGGGGATTTAAACCCTCTGATTTGACTCGAATCATCTTTCAACGTACTATTTAATGAGATACTTTTTGCGCTGTTTCCGTCTAAGAATCGGCTGACACCTGTGACCCCTGCGAAGTTGGTCCCGTTGTCTTGGATGGCAAACGTATACCCCTGCTCCGCGTAACTCCCTTTAAAATCTATTTGAAACACTTTTTGATTAGCGTTAAAGTTAGCAAGCAACATATCATCAATGTCATTAAGAGCGTTGCTGTCTGCATTATCATCTTTTGAAGTATTGATTTGCCCTACAATACTACTGGTAGTGGCATCATCAATAAGAGTCCCCTCATCGAGGGTAATGGCACGTCGCCCTACCTCTTTGCCGTTAATATCGTATACAACAATATCAAAGCTTCCCGCATTAAAATTCTCATCCGTGCTCATCATGGATTGATTGTTGGAGAAACTAAGGTTATTGGAAACCATAGAGGTTGTAGCACTCTGCGCATAAATATTGTTCGTCGATTCGATAAGACCCTTGGCGAAGGAATCGAGGTTGTTGATCGTTTCTTGCAAAAATCCGTCTTGAAACTCTCCGTTCGTGCCGATTTTTGACCCTCGAAGCTCTAAAAGCGCTCCGATTTTACCTCCGGTGATCCGATCGGCATAAGGTATTTTTACACCGTCTTGACGTTCATAATACAAATCGTTATAGGCATTCGGATTGGATGTACTCTCCATACCGATCGGGTGATATGAGCTTCCGTCTACAATATTGAATCCGCCTACTTGGATCGTATAGCTCCCCTGTTTTAGAGCAATATTGCTATCAATAACATTACTCGTTTCGATTTGACCGACAATAACTTTTGCACCGACTAGTTTTGTCATGGTCAGCTCAAGCTGATTTCGCTTGTCACGTAAGTCATTCGCATTGTTTGCTCCGGCAGACTCCGCTTTGTTGATCTCCAAATTGACAGCAGCGATCTCTTTTGCGATGCGATTCACTTCATCCACATTAACACGAACTTGATCATTCATTGAGCCCTGTAACGCCGTTACTTGTGCGCGAGTCTCCTGAATATGTTGTGTCAGTGTTTGTGTTTGTTGAGCTAAAGCTACTTTGAGAGAAGTATTGCTGGGGTTATTGGCGAGCGATTGCCAAGTATCAAAATAGCTTTGTAAGTCATTTTTGATCCCAACTTTGTCAATTTCGGGAAAATAGCTTGATAACTCTTCGAGATTTTTTTTCAAAGTATCGGAATTTTCTTTATTTTGTGCGGCACTCGCATAGCGATTAAAGACAAAATTATCAAATACCCGTGCGATTTCGGTAATCTGGGTTCCGTTACCGCGTTGACCCGGATCGATGCTAATCGGGGTAGCGGCAGCGGTAACAACACGCTGACGGGTATACCCTTCCGTTTCGGCATTGGAGATATTGTGTCCGGTGGTATCGATACCGATTTGTGCTGCGTTTAAGCCGCTATAACCGATATGCAGTGCATTGAAAATTGATGCCATATTACGCTCGCACTTCCAAAAATGAGGCTTCTGATATGGCCACTTTTTGATACCCTTGCATTTGTGTCGGAACTAGCCGTTCCAATAGGGAATTATAAAAAGAGCCTACACTTAGTACCATTTTTGCGTATTGTTGATTAACATCCCGTAGTTGTGAAAGATGTTCTTTGAGAGAATCGAGTTGCTGATGTTGTTCATTATCTAAAAGTTCAGAGAGCGGCAGGGAGGGATGCTGTGTCATCAGTTTTGAAATTTCACGGTCGATCATCGCTTTTTTCTGTTCAAAACTTTTTATTTTCTCCTCTTTAATCGCAAGACGATCAAACTGAGGATTATGGTTCGCTTCTCTAATATCGTCAATATCTTCTTGCGACAAAGATATGAGAGTTTCAAGATCTTTGATAGCACTTTGTAACTGATAAGACAACATCATAAACTCCTATATTTGTTAAGTCAGCTCTTGCGCGATACGCTTGGCTAACGCTTCGATATCGACACGGTATTCGCCTTTTTCGATAGAGGCTTTCAGCTCTTCGATCCGGCTTGTGTCACCTTGTTTAGTAATAGATTGCGTGGATTTCTCCTGCTCTTTGGTTTTTAATGTCGGTTCTTGATATGTCGCTTTAATGAGCGATGCGTTCACACTAGAAATCATGGTGAATCCTTGTTATCCGTTTATGATGTATACCACCATATCGGCAAAAACCTTTAAAAATTTAGTCTATTTATCTATTTTGGCACCCTTTTGACTAAGGTGGTCAAAAAGCATTTGAGAAAACCCAAATCCTCCTGCACTCGCGTTGGATAGCTCTTCGCGATACATCGATCTAAAAATCTTGTCTCCCGGATCGTTGGCGCTGGTAAAGACATTTTTTTCATCTTTCATCGCTTCGTCCAACATCATTTTGACAATAATCGCTTCAAACTGATCGGTTTTTTCCCGTAACGCTTTGTCGTTCTCTTTACTTCCGATAGTTGGAGGTGTTTTTTGATACTGTACGTTGGTAATGTCCATCAGATGATCTCCAAATCGACCGAGATAGCACCGGCACTCTTCATCGCCTGCAAAATAGAGATCATCTCTTTAGGAGTAGCACCTAGTTTTTGGAGAGATCGTGCGATATTGGCAACCGTCGTCGTCCCTTTTTCAGTATATACTTCATTTTCATTCAACCCTATGACAAGACTTTTATCCATTGCCACACTTCCCGCAGGCTTTGAAACCTCATTTTGGGAAAGAATTTTAACCGTCATATCCCCTTGGGTAATGACGACCGGTTTAACCTCTACATCGACACCCGCGACTATCGTCCCCGTACGTTCATTGATAATGATTTTTTGTTCTTGCGCATAATTGATGTCCAAACTTTGTACTTCCGCTAAAAACTCAACCATCGATTTGTTTTTAGGAAGCTGTAGCTGAATTGTTCTTGGATCAACAGCAGAGGCAACATTGGTACGGTATTTGGCATTAATCGCATTTTGTATCGCTACGGAGTTGGCAAAGCTGGACGTTTTGAGGGAGAGCGTTGCATTGTTTTGATGATAAAGGTCTTGAGAGATTTCACGTTCAACCAGCCCGCCGCCGTATACCATACCGACCGTAGGGTGGGATTCTGCTCCGGCACCTTTCTCATTTTTTCCACCGATGCTGATAGAACCTTGTGCCAGGGCATAAATTTTACCGTCAACCCCTTTGAGAGGAGTCATCAGCAATGTCCCCCCCTCAAGCGATTTCGCATCCCCGATGGAGGATACCGTTACATCAAAAGAATCACCTTGACGAGCGAAAGGGGCGAACTTTGCCGTAACAACAACTGCGGCAACGTTTTTCGATTTAATGTCAACGGGATTCATATCGATATTCATCGCTTTGAGCATGTTAGCGATCGATTGGAGGGTGAATTTGGAGGTCGTACCGTCACCTGTCTTTTTTAAACCGACAACGAGAGAGTAACCGATAATTTGATTATCCCGCACGCCGACGATGTTAGCGACTTCGCTGATACGCGCCGCTTCCGCCATTGTCAGTAAACAAAATAGTAAACCAAAAAATCTCATGCCCATCCTTTATGATAAAAGGATTAAGCAATGTTTATTCCAAAAATGCTCTATGCGTAATAAGTGAGTGAGGTTTTTCCGAAGCGTTTGGATTTGAGGCGGTTAAAATGACCGATAGCATCCGGTAATTCGAGGGTGCTCATGTGTTCGATAATAATCAAAGTCGCCATTTCAAGGGGGAGTGACGCGATCATATCAATCATTTTGTCATAAATTGCTTCCATCCCCTCGCGAATTGAAAACGGGGGATCAACATAGATAAATGCACTCTCTCCGAGAGAAGCGAGACGTTTTTTGACATGAACGATGTTACTGAAACTGTCCCCTTCGATAATCTCGCAGGCTCTTGGATCGGTTTGAGCGATATTTTCACGCAAGACGCGGATCGCATCGCGGTCTTTTTCCATAAAAATGATCTTTTTGGCTCCGCGACTGAGCGCTTCAAGCCCGATCGAGCCGCTACCGCTGAACACTTCGACCAAGACAGCATCGATAATATCAAACTGCAAGGTATTAAAAAAAGACTCTAGCACAATCCCTTTGGAACTACGGGTTGTCTCTTTTGAGGGGAGTTTCAGCGTTTTGCCTTTGTACTTTCCGGCAATGATTTTTTTGGTAATGGTAGGGTTATTTTTCATAAAATGCACGTATCGCTTTAAGAATATTGGATTGGTATTCACGGGTCAATTTGTCGATATGACGCTCTAAAATTTCGAAGCTGACCCCCTCTTCGCTTGAAGACGGTGCTTCTTCACTCAACGCTATGGGAGCATGTTTATCGGATTCAAATTTTTGGTTCAGGGCATGAAGAAGCTGAGCTTTCGAAAACGGTTTGATAAGGTCGGAAGATTCATCCGATCCGATAACAAACGTAGGGTATTGGTCGTCATGTATATCTTTATCGCGAATGAGAAGATCGCACTGGCGAAGAGAACTTAAATTTCCCTCGAGAAAAAGTTCCAATGAACGTTGCAATAATGGAGAATCACACTGTATAGCTATTTTCAAATCACTTTCCTCTCAAATAATAGTCGATACTATAACGCAAATCTTCATCCATATCCATTAAACTCTCCACCATCCACTTGAGATAAGCGGGGTCTTTGAGGGCAATCTCTTCGATCCGTTTTTTGGCATATTTTCCAAACGGCAAGCGTGTCAGAAGAACATAGCTTTTGGATATTTCGATCAATCTTTCGATGTCCGCTAAATCGAGGAGGTATTCCAGTACCATTTTGGTGTGCAGTGCATCGCTCAGTGCATGGTGAGGGATAATAGGGAGATTATGCGCTTCAAAAACATTTGCTTCTTCTCGGTATAACCTCAGTTCATAGCGCAAAAACTGCAAGCTATACCCCTCCAAATCATCCATCAGCGATTTAGAACATTTGAGCGTATCGATGATACTCCCCTGCCACGTAAATCCCTCTTTTTCGAGCATCGCCACATCAAAAGGGGCATTATGGGATACCAAAATATTCTCAGGGGTATTGAGGGCTTTGAGTTTTTCATAGATGTCGGATTGTCCAAAAGAGGGAGCGTCACTCACCATCTCGTTGGTAATATGATGGATAGCGGAAGCGGCTGGAGGGATCTTTTTCCCCGGATTGATACGTTCAAAATGGGTTGTATGATCCTCTATCACCCCAAGAGCACAGATTCTGTCTTTGAGGTCTAATCCTGTCGTTTCGGTATCGATAAAAATAAGCATATTTAGGCAGTTGCAGAAGATTTAAGATGAGCTAAGAGATTATGATAATGTTCCAGAGTACGAAAGCTTTTTTCAAAACGCCACCCCAGTACAAACGAAATAATCTCATTTTTTTGCTCAGGACTCAATTTTTCAGCACGTCCGTAATAGGCCAATGAGATATTTTTGTTTTTTACTTTTGCCTCTTTATCGTAAATAATAGCGATGATTTGAGCGTATTTTCCCTCTTTTATCGCCCCCAAATCCTCATCGGCTAGTGATAAGCCTGAAAGATTGATCGCTTTAAATTCAAATAACGCATCGAAATGCTCTACTTTAGCATCTATCCCCAACTTTTGATACAGCTCTTCGAGTGTTTTGAGGTTGCTTTTACGCTCCAACTCGTAACTGGAGATCTGTGCTGTCAGGTTTTTTAGACGATCAAGTGCTGAACTCACATTTTCTCCTTCGAGTATCGGTATATTTTGATAATTTTAACCTATGTTGACTTATAATATCAAACTTTAATAATTGTGGGAATTTAATGGACTATTTACGAATTCAAGGGCCGACTAAACTTAGCGGAACCGTTACCATCTCCGGCGCAAAAAATGCCGCATTGCCACTCATCACATTGGCACTTTTAGCACACAATCCGCTCAAAGTCACCAATATGCCTGAAGTGGCAGACATCAAAACACTCCTCAAACTTCTCCAAAACCTCGGTGCAAGCTGTACATTAGAGAATCATGTTCTGAGTGTCGATACCTCCACCGTCAACCACACGATGGCAAACTACGACATCGTTAAAACGATGCGTGCCTCAATCCTCGTCCTCGGACCTCTTTTAGCCCGTTTCGGTCACTGTGAAGTCTCTCTTCCTGGCGGATGCGCTATCGGTCAGCGCCCAATCGACCTTCATCTTAAAGCCCTAGAGCAAATGGGGGCGCAAATCACCATTCACGCGGGATACGTCCATGCTCTCGCTCCTGAAGGTCTCAAGGGTGCCCATATCATCTTTGACAAAATCACCGTAACCGGAACCGCTAATATCGTCATGGCAGCAGCACTGGCACACGGTAAAACCGTCCTTGTCAACTGTGCGAAAGAGCCTGAAGTGGTACAACTGTGTGAAATCCTTCGCGATAGCGGTATCGATATTAGCGGAATCGGTACATCAGAACTTACTATCATCGGAACGGGCGGAAAAACCATCGATATGGTTGATTTTGAAGTTATCCCCGATCGTATCGAAGCAGGAACCTATCTCTGCGCCGGTGCGATTACCAACTCTACCATTACACTAGAGCGTGTACGCCCCGATCACCTCGATGCCGTTACGGCAAAATTAGAGCAAATGGGATGCCGTGTAGAGTGCGGTGAAAATACAATGACGATTCATCCCGCTACGGAGCTCAAACACGTCGATATTATCACCCAAGAATACCCCGCATTCCCGACCGATATGCAGGCACAATTTTTAGCACTTGCTACGATTGCCAAAGGCGCCAGCACCATCGAAGAGCGTTTGTTCGAAAACCGCTTTATGCACGTCAGTGAATTGCAACGTCTCGGAGCCGAGATCAAACTAAGCGGCCACACGGCAACCGTAATCGGACCGTGTGAACTTGCAGGTGCCGATGTTATGGCAACCGACTTGCGCGCTTCGAGCGCACTCGTACTTGCCGCTATGGCAGCAGAAGGGACTACGAATGTCCACCGTATCTACCATCTTGATCGCGGGTATGAAAATTTAGAACAAAAATTATGTGCACTTGGTGCGAAGATTGAGAGATTAAAAGAGTAATTTTATCTCGTCATTCCGTGTAACCGAAGGAAATCCGTTAGGACCACGACACGGAATCTATCCTCCCGTTCACCCTGAGCTTGTCGAAGGGTTATTAATCTTCATTCTCTCATACCCACTCTTCTGAGTGGGTGTGTATAATATTGCTCACTTAAAAAGTTGGGATCAGAGATAGTAGTTTTAATAAAAGGATTAATACATGGAAAAAGTGTTTGTACCACTAGCGGGCTTGGAGAATGCAAGATACGTAGATCCACCAGTTGAACCAACAGTTGTTGAGCATACACAAAAGTTGGAACCAATAATTTTTACAATAATATCTTTTGCTATCTTACTAAGTGTATTGTATTATTTCTTTTGGATAAAAATTGAAACAGTGGCAAAGCCTTTGGTAGGCGCAATAATTGTAATCGCAATACTATATGTTGGCTCTGACTTATTAATCACGGTCTTCTCATACGGGACATGGGCAGTATTCTTTAAAAAATTAGTAGGATCAATTCTTATTGTTTTACCTATATCTTATGTTTTGTATTGGCTTGAACAGCATAAAATAAGAAAGCGACTATTTAAAGAAAAAGATTTAACAGGGGAATACAGTATTAATAATTTCAAAGAACCTACAGCCAAGAAATATTCTATCAACATTGACGTAGAGATAAAAAAAAGTTTTGCATGGTTCATAAATAGAACATTGCCTACAAAAATAACTATTGTTGCTTCACTACTCATTTTGTTTTTTGTATATACTGCGTCAATCAATAATGAATCATATCAATCTGATGGTTCATATAGTTATAATGCTGCGACTGAGGAAGCACCTATGGCAGAAGAAGTTGTAGCCCCGGAATCAGAGTAACTATTTTATTCTCTCGCTCCTAATCTCTGAATGTGAACGGATATAACTACTTAAATAATTTATAGTTTCGTGTGCATTCCCTCTCGGAAGAGTGGGAACGAGAATCACGGATATAAAAATTTAGAACAAAAATTATGTGCACTTGGTGCGAAGATTGAGAGATTGAAAGAGTAGTTTTGTCATTCCGTACCACGACACAGAATCCATAAAGAATAAAGAGATACCGTATCTAGTACGGTACCCCAAAGGGGTTCTTGTACCCTATAGGGTATGACGAAAGATTACAGATCCCCTTCGATCACTTTCTTGAAGGTGTTGTAGTAGATATTTTGCATTTCCGGTAATCTCATCGTTACGTCGTTAAGGGTAAAGGTATCTCCTCCGACAACTCCGATTTTTTCACATGCCATTGAGCCGACCATCGCTTCAAATGCCGCACAGTTCTCTGGGGCAACTTCGATAATCGCACGAGACATACTCTCCGCAAAAATATCACGAGAGTCGGTTACGGAGAGTGTAGCACTTACCCCTTTATCACTCACACACGCCATTTTAGCGAGTGCGATTGCCGCGCCGCCTGAGCTACAATCTTTTGCCGCTGATAAAAGCCCTTTTTTATTCGCTTCGATGACAAGGTTCCACAATCCGCGCTCTGCATTATAATCGATGGCAGGAATCGTCCCCGCGACCACGTTATAAAGCTCTTTCATATAAAGAGATCCGCCGAATTCCGAACGGCTTTCACCGACGAGATACAATAC
>NZ_DASUIQ010000044.1:0-9389 GCF_036279695.1 Sulfuricurvum sp. | reverse complement strand
CACTCTAAATCACACGTTTCTTTGAGGCTCAATAGCGCTTTTTTCAGACTTTCATCGTCGCGGATCACAATTCCCGTCGCTTCAGAGGCCTCTTTTTTATTAGGGGTCAAAAGATAGGCGCCGCGATATTTGCGATAATCTTTCCCTTTGGGATCGACGAGCACTTTTTTTCCTGCCGCACGTGCTGAGCTAATAACTCCGCTCGCTACCGTATCGGTAATCACCCCTTTGCCGTAATCGGAGAGGATGATAATGTCACATGCACCGATCACGCTCTCCACGTAGGAAATAATGGCACGTTCACTCGCGGTATCGATTGCGTCTTTTGACTCTTTGTCGTATCGCAATATTTGTTGATTCGAGGCGATAATACGGCTTTTTTTGGATGTTTTTCGATTCAGTTGTTTTACCAATCCTTGAGCGTCAGCACCGATAATCTCCAACATCTTGCATAGCTCTTCGCCGTTTTCATCATTGCCGATGACCCCGCACACGCTGACCTTCGAGCCTAAAGTGACGAGATTATTGATTACATTCCCCGCCCCGCCGAGCACCGTCGTCTCACGCGCAATGTCCACCACCTGCACCGGAGCTTCGGGAGAGATACGTTCGCACCCTCCCCACAAATAATGGTCAATCATCAAATCCCCGATAACGAGGATACGCGGATGAGAATTATGCAATCTTCTCATGAAAGCTCCTGCTCATGTAGACGTTTAATCTCTGGGACATACGCCGCAATCCCCTCTTCAAATTCAAAACGGGGTTTATACCCCAAAACAGCCTTGGTCGTTTCAATATCGGCTTCGGTATGGAACTGATACCGTCCGACATACGGATTGGGGATATATTCGCATTCAAACGATGTTCCGAGTTCACGCTGAAGAATATCGACCATCGATTGAAACGATCGCGCTTTTCCCGTACCGACATTAAACACGCCGGACTCTTTCGGATGCATTGCGAGGATATTTGCTTGAACGATGTCCTCGATATAGATGAAATCACGCAAAATTTGATCCGAGTTTTCAAAAAGCTTCGGATTTTTCCCCGCGAGAAGCTGATGACCGAACTGTACCACCATCGATGATGTTTTGTTTTTGAAAAATTCACGCGGTCCATAGACATTGAAATAACGCAACCCTACGATACTGATATGATCGTGTTTTTGAGAATATTGACGCGCCAAATGGTCCATCATCAATTTCGAAAAACCATACACGTTTTGAGGAGCTTCCCGCCCTACCGCCTGCGGAGAAGGAGCGTCACCGTACGTAGCACCCGAAGAGGCATAAATCATGTTAGCACCATGTTCAACCGCTATATCGAGAAGGTCTTTAAACGCATTGACGTTGGTTTGGATCATCAAATCCTGCTCTAATGCGGTCGTATCCGAAATCGCCGCTTCATGAAAGATATAGTCAAATTTATAGTTTTGAGCCAATGTATTTAAAAGTACTTTGTCATTAATATCGCCGCTGATCACTTCTCCCCGAAAGCCGAGAAGATTTTTAAAATGGCCGAAACTTTTGAGATTGCCGTTAGAGAGGGTCAAATTAGAGCGGAATAGATCCAACACAACGATATGAGCCTGCGGATAGTGCTCTTGAAAATAAAACGCGAGGTTGGAACCGATAAAGCCGGCCCCTCCCGTTATCAAAATGGTTTTAGTGTTTAAATTAACGTCACTGTAGCACATAAAAAGTCCTTCGTACAAGGTAGTATCATATTGTAACAAACTCTTTATTAAAGGTTAAACAGTTAGAGTGCTTTAAGATTGCTAAGACTATAATAACACCGAAATTTTTTATGGAGAAAACAAATGAAAAAAATTGCTCTTGCAATGTTGTTCGCCGGTGTATCTTTGATGGCTGCTGATGGAAAAGCTCTTACAGCTAAATGTGCTGCTTGTCACGGTGCTTCTTTCGAAAAAGCGGCTCTTGGTAAATCAGCGATCGTAAAAGGTCAAGCTGCTGGTGCTATCGAAACTTCACTCAAAGGTTACAAAGCTGGTACTTTGAACAAAGCGGGTATGGGTGCATTGATGAAAGGGCAAGTTGCTACTATGTCAGATGCTGATATCAAAGCAGTTGCTGCTTACGTAGCAGGTATTAAATAATACCGCACTCACCGCACCTGCGGTGAGTCTCTCTTCTACATTTTATTCCGGTCGATACTCTTCTTTTTTACTTACAGACTCTTTTTTACGCTGTTGATTAGCCGCATCGTTTAGTTCACGTTCATCATCATATTGCACTTGATTCATCATTTTGGTCTCATCGTCAAACTGCCCGTTTTTGATTCCCCATAAAAAAGCACTCAACGCAATAGCACCCAAGAAAAGCGATGCACCCAGCATCATTGCGATTACCCAAGAATCCATTATTACCTACCTTTTATTTATAAAGCCAACGTACTCGCATCGAGTTTCCGACAACGAGAAGCGAACTAAACGACATCGAAATCGCCGCAATAAGGGGAATCACATACCCCATCATAGCCAGTGGAATCGTGATCGAGTTATAAACCAGTGAAATACCGAGATTTTGTTTGATCAGTCCGTATGTTTTTCGACTGATCCCAAACGCTTCGGCAAGTGACGTCAACGAATCGTTCATCAACACCACATCGCTCACTTCGATGGCGATGTCACTCCCGTTCCCCATGGCTATGGCAATATCCGCGCGAGCAAGTGCTAAGAGATCATTCACCCCATCCCCTGCCATCACGACAATATGCCCTTCACTATGGGCTTGCTCAATAAACGCCGCCTTCCCCTCAGGACTCAGATGCGCGTGAATTTCATCGATTCCGACCTCGCGGGCAACTCTCATGGCGGAAGCTTCATGATCCCCCGTCAGCATAACAACGCGTAAATCAGCATTTTTAAGTGCGGCTATCGACTCGTATGCGCGCTCTTTTGGCAGATCGCGCAGTTCATAGGTCGCGACCAGTCTGTTATCAACCGCATAATAAAAAAGGCTTTTATCACTCACCGAATCAACCGATAGTCCCAGTTCCTCCATCAAGAGGGCATTACCGCCGGCAATCATCACCCCCTCAAATCGTCCAACCATTCCGCGAGCGGGGATTTCGCGTGCCTCTTCAATACTACTCGCATTTATAGACACTTCCGTGCGATCCAAATACTCCATAACCCCTCGGCTAATAGGGTGCTTTGAAGAGGAGACAAGCGTATATAAAACTCCCGTATCAAAAGGCTCATGAATCGTTGCATAAACCACTTCGGGACGCCCTTGGGTAATAGTTCCCGTTTTGTCCAAAACAACCATCGTAGCTTTTGCCATCGTCTCGATCTGTGCCGCCGATTTAAAGAGGATTCCCCTCTTCGCCCCCAATGCCAAGCCCACCAACGTCGCCACCGGAGTCGCTAGTGCGAGGGCACATGGACACGCGATGATAATAACCGAGATTCCCACCATGAGAGAACGATCAAATGTGTGCGGCCAAAAATACCATGTCCAAAACGTCGCAATCGCCAAAAAGAGGATTGTAGAGGAGAAGTGCTGAGAGAGCCGATTCGCCAACTGTTCGATCGAGGGTTTCTGTGCCATCGCGTTTTCGAGTAAATTCACGAGATTAGAGAGGGTTGAGTGGGCAAAATCTTTGGTCGCACGATAATGGATCAGGGCATCGATGCTCGTCGTACCGCTGATAATACGATCCCCAATGCGTTTAAATATCGGTTCCGATTCTCCCGTGAGGTTACTCTCATCAAAGCTCCCCTCCCCTGAGATCACTTCGCCGTCGATTGCAGAGCGTTCACCGCTTCGGATGAGGATGACATCCCCCTCTTTGACCTCATTGACGTCCACCGATCGGATCGAGTCCCCCTCTACGATGCTCACTTCGCGCGGAATGTGTTTGCCGATAATATCGAGGGTATCCGCTGCATTTTTACGGCTAAGTACTTCGAGAAACTTACCGAAGAGGACAAATGTGATAATCATCGCTACCGAATCGAAATAAGCTTCCCCTTTTTCTAATACCGTAATATAGATGGAGTAGAGGTATGCCAGACTCGATCCCGTCACAACGAGCAAGTCCATCGTAATCGATTTGTTTTTCAACCCGTAATAGGCTCCGCGATAGAAAACCCATCCGCTGTAAAACAAGACGGGAGTCGCCAATACCCACTCCGCGATATTGAGGATCGTTTTAATCTCTTGAGTAATCCCGCTAAAATATCCGGCATATTGCGCTACGGCAATCCACATCATGTTCATCGTCGCGAACGTCGCTACCGCCATCCGCAGATAATACTCTTTTCGCTCTTTGTTGGCTCGAACCTCTTGGAGCGACGCGTCATAAGGAAATGCGTTATAGCCGATGGCGCGGATCATATCGATAATGGCAGAGAGTCGGACACTTTCAGGATTCCACGTGATACGCGCTTTGTTGTTGGTATAGTTGATGTGTGCTTCGATCACCCCGTCCATTTTGTGGAGCGCTTTTTCATTCAGCCACACACACGCCGCACAGTGTATCCCCTCAATAACGAGCGAAACCTGTGATAACCCCTCTTTGGTAGTTGTGACAAAACGTTCACTAAAAGCGGGGGTGTCAAAGTTGGAACTCGCTTCGAACTGCTCGGTAGGAGGTGCGAGAGTCGTATCTCCCATTTTGGAATAAAAGCTCTCCAACCCTTCATCTTTGAGAAGGTGGAAAATCCCTCGACACCCGTTACAGCAAAAGCGATACTCCCCGTCATGGATCATCACTTCATCGCTAAATTCCAGATGACAGTGATCGCATTTAACTTTAGACATATTCGAACTTCCCTGCGCTCTTATTTTTTTTAACCTGTTTAAAACTGCTCATAACACCTTGAATCACAATATGGACACCCGTACTTGCATTGCGCGCATACCCCATCGCCATACCAAGATTGGCCGTTGCTTCGATAGGATCGATATGAAAAGGGATCATAGCACCCGTAAAAACAACCACTTTATCCAGTCCCAAGCTCTCTATATATTCAGCACTCCTATCCATCGTGTCAGTCCCGTGGACGACGATAATAATCTTTTCGGTGCACTGTGCGATTGTCTCTCCCAGCTTCATTCGATCTTGCTGATCCATCTCCAAAGAGTCTTTATAAATGACCCCCTCAAGGGAAATATCCTCAACCAACGATTTTAGAATCTCCTCGACCGCTCGGTTATCCTGCGGGACAAATAACTCTCCCTTAATCGGGTCATATCGTTTGTTGAATGTTCCGCCGGTATTAATGATACGCATTAGAGCAACTCCCCTAATGAGTGGATTATTGTATTCGCTTTGGAGGTATCGGCATCTTTGGATAGGAGAATATTCATCCCCACCCCCGCACGTATTGCGGCTTCAATATCACGCTCGTTGTCACCGATCATCACCGATGCAGCCATGTCAAGATCATAGTCTCTTTGAGCCTCTAAAAACATCCCGGGCTCGGGCTTTCGGCACTCACATACTCCGTCGATGCTTTCATGATGCGGGCAATGGTAAATCCGTGTGATGGTAATTCCCAACTCTTTGAATTGATCCACCATCCATCGGCTGAGGAGTGCGAAATCCTCCTCGGTGTAATAGCCCCGTGAAATCCCAGATTGATTGGTCACAATAATAATCAAATACCCTTGCTCTTGATACCCACGGCATACGTCGATGATCCCCTCCAAAAGCTCGAAATCTTCGATTTTATGGAGATAGTTTTTCTCGACGTTTACGACACCGTCACGATCTAGAAACAGGGCTTTGCTCACCTTATGCTACTCCGCCGCCGAAAAGCTCTTTTTCGATGATGTCACAGAGGATATGCCCGATCAAAATATGGGACTCTTGAATACGCGGAGTGGCGTTCGAGGGAATAATGATCGCGAAATCGGCCATCGCAGCCATTTTGCCTCCGTCACGTCCTACGAGGGCAACCGTGGTCACCCCCCGATCCGCAGCCGACTCGAACGCATTAATGATGTTTTGGGAGTTCCCCGACGTGGAGATACCGATAAAAAGATCACCCTCTTGTGCCATCCCCTCCAACTGACGGGAGAAGACTTTGTCATAGCCGTAATCGTTTCCGATAGCGGTTAGGTTGGAAGTATCGGTGGTCAGTGCCAACGAAGGGATAGAGGGGCGATCAAACCCATAGCGTCCTACCAGTTCCGCCGCGATGTGCTGTGCATCGGCAGCCGAACCGCCGTTACCGGCGAGAATCGTCTTTTTGCCGTGGCGATACACTTCCACACACGCTTTTGCGACCGCTTCTATCGTGTCCAAAAGAGCTTCATTCTCTAAAATAGCCTGTTTGGTTGCCGCTGAATCGGCAATTTGTTTCATAATATAGTTTTTCATTGCTTTCCTTTAGTATCGAATTCCCGTAACGGAGCGGACTTTGTCGATAATCGGTTGCGCGGCTGTACTCGCTTTGCTCGCACCGAGTTTCAAAAGTTCACGCACTTCGTCTTGATGAGCCGCAAAATACTCTCTACGTTCACGATACGGACGGAAGTATTCCCAGATCACGTCATGGGTATAGAGTTTGAAATGGCCGTGCCCCTCACCGCCTCTCTTGTAGCGCTCTTGCAAATCTTGCGTCTGTTCGTAATCCAAAAAGAGTTTCGCGATGTTGTAGACATTACACCCCTCATACTCTTTCGGATCTTCCAGCGGTACCGCTTCGGTCACGATCTTTTTGATAATTTTAGACTGGATCTTCTCTTCACTGAAAATCGGAATCGTATTACCGTAACTCTTCGACATTTTCTGCCCGTCGATCCCCGGTACGGTAGCAACATTCTCATCCACCCGAAACTCAGGAATAGTGAACACATCGCCGTATTGGTTGTTGAACTTGATCGCAATGTCGCGTGCGATCTCTACGTGCTGGATCTGATCTTTCCCCACCGGAACCACTTGAGAGCCGAACAATAAAATATCGGCCGCCATGAGAACAGGGTAGGAAAAAAGGCTGTGATTGGATGCGATCCCTTTGGACACTTTGTCTTTATAACTGTGTGCCCGTTCTAACAATCCCATCGGGGTAAAGCCTGAAAGTACCCAGTAAAGCTCTAATACCTCTTTCACATCCGACTGCACCCAAAAGGTACTTTTCTGCGGGTCCATCCCCAATGCCAAAAAGTCGGTAGCCGCCTGCATCGTGAGTTGCGAAAGACGCGCACCGTCGCTCAGTGAACTCATCGCATGGTAATTGGCGATAAACGCAAATACCTCATGATCGTTTTGTGATTCGATCATCGCCTTGATCGAACCGAAATAGTTTCCAATATGTAAGTCGCCTGACGGTTGAATTCCGGTTAATACTCTCAAAATCATCTCCTTGAATAGAGGATATTTTACCGCACACTCTCTTAAGCTTCCTCTTAAGATAATCTATGTTATATTTTTCGATAGTTCAACACAAAGGATTCATTATGAATACCCAAATTCGTTCCAAAGAGATTAAACTCACCCAACACCTAAATGACCATATTGCACTCGCTATCGAAAATTTTAAACGTTATCATCTTGATATTACAACCGTTAATGTTATGATCACCAAAGAGAAAAAAGGGGTCGGAGTCGAATTTGACATTCATATTGCCCACGCTCAGCCCGTCGTCATCTCAGACGTCGATGAAGATCTCGATACCGCCATCGATCTCGCCATCGAGCGAGCCAATAAAGCCCTTCGCCGTTTACACGACAAAGTAAAAGACCACCACACGTCATCGATTCGTGATATTGAAGTCGTTGAAGAAGAGGTCGCGGAGTAATCCATGTCTAAAATCAATGTCGTTTGCCCTCACTGCGGTGGAGTTAATGCCATTCCGATAAAAGAGTCCTATGCAAAAGCCGCCTGCGGTCATTGCAAAGGCTCATTACTCGATACCAAACCCCTCTCGGTAGACGCATCGTCGTTTGATCGACTGATGCTCAATGACGAACGTCTCATCATCGCCGATTTCTGGGCACCGTGGTGCGGACCGTGCCGAAGCATGGCACCCTCATTCGAAGAGGCGGCTCGGCACTTTCCCCTCAAAGCACAGTTTATCAAAATCAATACCGAAGAGCAGCAGCATTTGGGCGGACGTTTCGGTATCCGATCTATCCCCACCGTCATCGCATTTAGAAACAACCGCATCGTCGATCAGTTTAGCGGTGCTTTACCCACCCCACAAATTATTGCTTGGGTAAAAAAACATCTCTAATTTTTAGCTTTTTTTAGTTACTCTTCCCCAATTCATACTCAGGAAAATAGATGTATAACTGGATTTTGTGGTTTCATGTCATCTCAATGGTCTCATGGTTTGCGGTGCTTTTTTATCTCCCTCGTCTTTTCGTCTACCATGTCGAAAACGGTTCCAATAACGGCTTTGTGGAAGTGATCGAAGTAATGGAGATGAAGATTTACAAATACATCGGCGTCCCCGCATTTTGGGCAACGTTGCTCTCAGGGATTGCGTTGATCGTCTTATCAACTCAACACTATAACGGGGTTAATGTATTTCAAATGGGGGGATGGATACACGCCAAACTGACGCTAGTAGCGATTTTGGTAGCCTATTTCTTCTCACTCGGACGTTATCGCCTCAAACTCAAAGAGAACACAGCCTATAAAAGCGGGAAGTTTTTTCGGTTCTATAATGAGATCCCTACCCTATTATTGATGGGGATCGTTGCACTCGTCGTCGTTAAACCGTTTTAATTACTCAAAAGCCAAAAGGCTTTTGTTTTACCACATAGACCGTGTTTTATGCGGTTGCGGTTTGCGTTTTTGATTTTTTGCTTTCGCTTTAAAGAGAACCGGAGTTCCTTCAAAATCGAACTGCTCTCGTAACTGATTCGTCAAATATCGGCGGTAACTGAAATGCAGTCCCTGCGGTTTATTCATGATAAGCGCGATACGCGGAGGACGGATGTCGTACTGCGTTGCGAAATAGAGACGGATATTCATACCGTTGATACTCGGCAAGATATGTTTACGCATCGCCGCTTGGATAACTTCATTGAGCTTACCGGTTGAGATACGCTGTGAATAGTTCTCATTGATTTTGAGGAGCATATCAAAGATTTTGTGTACCCGCTGTTTGCTCTGCGCTGAAATCGTGATGATCGGTGCGTAGCTCAAAAATTTAAAACGGTCACGTACTTCAGCGATGATTTTTTCATAATCCTCACGCGGAGCCATATCCCATTTGTTGAGAACGATCAGACACGCGAGACGGTTTTTATCGACAAATCCGGCTATTTTCTCATCCAAATCCATAAACGGTTGCGATGCATCCAAGACCAGCAATGCAATATCTGCCGTTTCGAGCATCTCTTCGGTTCGCATCAGAGCGTATTTCTCGATTCCGAGAATTTTTCCCCGTTTACGAATCCCTGCC
>NZ_DASUIQ010000043.1:0-52615 GCF_036279695.1 Sulfuricurvum sp. | reverse complement strand
TTTACCAAATCCATTTGTCCCAATAATACACGTGATGGTATCAAAAGTGACTTCGTGTCTACCATTGTAAGAGAAAAGGTTATCAATAACGATACTAGTTAGTTTCACGAAATTGTCCCTTATAAAAATTTACGATTCGTTTTTCAATCTCGCCAATAATGCCATAACGGGTAGAGATATTTTTTCTGTAGACTTCTATCTCATAAATACGTTCAAAAAGATCGATATTTAATTCATCACTATAATTTTCTAATTTTGATCTCAAAGGAGTTGTAATTGGTCGATCCATCAATCGATTGTATTTTTGTGCAATTCGATATGCATAATTTGATATATCAAAGTCTGTATTCCAATTTGCTTGAATAAGTTCTATCTCATCATCTTTAATCAGTTGAAAATTTTCATGTGGATTATAATCTGGGCTATTTTTTTTATACACATGATAAAGTTCACTAACTTTTATTTCTGTCTGTAAAAGTTCATCTAAAAGTTCACGCCGAATGTCTGGCAAAAATGCCCCTGCACCCATTGATCCATCTCTCCGACGTTCAAACCGTCTCTCTTCATCATTTCGATAAAGATAAATTTTTTCTCTATATTCCCACAATGGAAGCATCCACTCTTCACCATTTTTAAGCATCCCTTCCATCGAACGGTCTTTTTCAACAACGGTACAAACCCAACACCCAAAACGGGTTTTCCCACAACTAGGAGATTGCGGATTAAGAGCGATATTACAATCTCCTTCACCACTTCCTTTGTCGTACAAACTCATCATATAATCGTGATTTTTCCACGGATAAGGGGTTGTATCCTTGCCTGTATTGCTTAGATATGTCCAAACGTCTTCATTTGTCCAATGTTTGATTGGAGAAAGGACAAAAGCATTAGGAATATTATCATGAGGAGATAATCCACGCTGATTTAACTTTCGATTAGCGATAGAGGTTTGACGTGCTTGAGATTCAGCACTACGCACCCCTAAAAGCATTAAGATAGATTGATGTTTGTTGACAAGAGATTGCAAAAAATGAGTTGCCGGATTGATTTTCATACGCTCAGTACACCAACGAAAGGTGCTAGTAGGTGCGGGGTACCCTTTTCCTACCATAAGTGTCCAAAACGACTCCTCAATTTTCGGACTAAGCTTATGGCAGGATAGTTTTAATTCCGTGCTTTCTGCAAACTCTGTAATTTCATCAAGTTTGGTTCGAAGATATTTTTCGATAATAGGCATTTCAACAGTCGTATCGGAAGAAACAACATAGGTATGCTTATGGTCTTTTCCCTCAGCATGAAGTTCTTGAAGCATAGCAATAACCAACTGCAATACACAAGTTGAATCTTTTCCTCCAGAGTATGTTACGACCCACGGACGCTCATCTGCGAAATATTGCTGTTTAAGTTCTTCTATCGTTTCTCGAATAAGGTTCATGATCTGATTAAATACTTTATTATGAATGTAGTTTTAGAGGTGACAATATATCTTTGTTTTACCTTATTTCTAATTAGTCAAGTCAAAATGATTTATAAAAAAAGGAAAAAGAGAAAAGAGGACTAGCTACTTATTCCTCTTCTCCACTCCACTCATTCTGATTAAAAATCCCCATGATGACTATATCCTCTCCATCAATGACATAGGGGATAGTGTAACCTTTGTAGATTAATTTGAATGGTTATCTAATCCATTTAAAAACTCTTCTATCTCTTCCCAACCCTCATCCCACGGTATAGTCTCCATACTACCACTTTTGTACTCTTCGATGCGGCGTTTCACTTCATCGGCGTACCACGGGCGGGGTTGTTCATTTATAACCAGCTTTTTATCTTCAAGAGCGCTCGACATAATGCTCCTTGATTAAGGTATTAAAAAATTATAACACGCTTTAGGCTATTTGAATTGAGAGAGAAAAAGGATTGGATAAGGGTGATTTTGATGAAGGTGGTGGGTCTTGCAGGATTTGAACCTGCGACAACCCCGTTATGAGCGGGGGGCTCTAACCACTGAACTATTGACCCGATTTTGAAAGAGCGCAATTATAAACGCTCTTTGATTAGACGAAGCTTTTTTTACCCGTATCCCCGTACAAATATCGGAAACGATAGGCGAGGAGATTTTCCAAAATCGCCAAAATAACGATAAAGTTGACGAAACTGCTCCCCCCGTAGCTGAACATCGGCAGAGGAACCCCTACGACGGGGGCAAATCCGATCGTCATGGCGATATTCACCGACATATAGATGAAAAAGAGGAGCGATAACCCCCCTGCGACGACCTTTATATAATAATCCTCCGTCCAAAAGGCGATCAGCATCAAATGGGTAATCAGCGCGGCATAAAGACTGATGAGTAAAAATGCCCCGAAAAATCCGAACCGTTCCACCACATAGGCGAAGATAAAGTCACTCGACGCGATAGGGAGAAACTTCATCTGTGTTTGGGTCGCATCCTCTTTGTTTTTACCGAAAAAGCCCCCTGAACCGACGGCGATAATCGACTGCTCGACGTGATAGCTCGGTTTTTCGCCGACGAAATCGTGTAAACGCTGTTTTTGGTAATCGTGCATCTGTGAATAGATGAGAGGCAAGGAGATCACAAAGGTCGCGATCACACCGATCCAAACTTTCCAATGCACTCCGACGATAAACAAAATCCCGTATCCGAGCATCACCAACACGGTTGCCGTCCCCAAGTCGGGTTCTTTGGCGATAAGAAAAAACGGCATTAGGATATAAAACGAGAGCTTCATAAACTGTTTGAGCCGATACCCGTCACGCGGCGGCGGGGTGCGGCTGATGAGATAGGCGAGCATCAGGACAAATGCCGGTTTTAGCAGTTCGGAGGGTTGGAGGGTAAAATGGACAAACGGTATCTCAATCCACCGTTTCGCCCCCAGACGGCTATGACCGACAAACTCGACTGCGATCAGCAGTAAAATACTCGTCCAGTACATCAAAGGGATCATCCACAACATTCGGCGGATCGGGAGGAGAAAAAGGGTGATAAAGACACCGATACCGACTGAGACATAAAACATCTGCTTTTGACCGAGGGTCGGATGGATCTCATAAATGAGCCAACCTGAAGTGAAGATGAGCGGAATCAACAAGATAACCGTGATGAAATCAAAGTGTGTTAAAATTCGGCGATCAATATTGAACACTACGGTCCTTCATTAATTTTTGCTAATTGTAGCACAGCGGACTTATAACATTTTAAACGATTCAGATACGATACGAAAAGGCACCTTGTTTTGACACACGAAGAATCCCGTTTTACGACCGAAGAAGCCGTCCGATTGGACGTTTTTTTAACGCAACAGTTAGGTCAAACGCGTAACCAAATCACCCAGCTCATCGAGCAAAACTGCGTTAGCGTAGACGGCAAAGCAACCGCCAAATCGGGGCTGAAACTCAAACCCTCTCAGCTCGTCGTCATCACCTTTCCCGAACAAAAATCGACCCCCGCGTTGGAGATCGATTTTGATGTGGAAATTTTGTTTGAAGATGATGACATCCTCGTTATCAACAAACCCAGTTCCCTCACCGTCCACCCCGCACCGAGCGTCAAAGAGCCGACCCTCGTCGATTGGCTCAAACATAAAGGGATCGCCCTCTCGACGCTGAGCGGCGAAGAGCGCCACGGTATCGTCCATCGCCTCGACCGCGGCACCAGCGGTGCGATGGTGATCGCCAAAAACAACGAAGCCCACGAAGCCCTCTCGCTTCAGCTCCAAGACAAAACGATGGGGCGCTATTATCTCGCGGTAGTGACTCCGCCGCTCAAAGAGACCATCACGATAATCGACCGTCCCATCGGGCGAAGCGCCCATAACCGTCTCAAAATGGCGATCAACGAGAACGGCAAAAACGCCAAAACGGCGTTTGCCAAAGTACTAATGAGCCATGACGAGACCGAAGAGTTGATCGCGTGCAAACTTTTCACCGGACGAACCCATCAAATACGGGTTCATTTGGAGTCGATCAGCCGTCATATCATCGGCGATCATCTCTATGGAACCTCGGCAAAAAGCGATAAAATGGAACGTATCTTGCTTCACGCCTATAACCTCTATTTCACCCATCCGACAACTCAAAAGAGGGTAAATTTTACCGCTCCTTTGGATCATGTGGTGGAAGATTATTTACAAAAACATTTTGATTCAAAGGAATTGCATGAACTCATCGATCCGTTACGCATTGAGCGTCTCTTTAGCACTGAGCCTCTTTAGCGGTTGTACGACTCAGCCCGCCCCGCAAAAAACCGTTACGATTGATTCGACCCTTCCTACGCCGTCGTTGAACGGGTTTATTGCCGACATCACCTCTATCGCGTTTGAGTGGAAACCTCTCGAAGATCAACGAGTGAGCGGATACTATATTTACCGCAACACACCGGGTGCGGAGGATCAAAAGCTTCAGCGTATCGCAACCATCGATAGCCGATTTGCAACCCATTTCGTCGACAGCGACCTCAAACCCGCCAGCGAGTACCAATACCGCTTTTCGGCTATTACCAAAAACGGAACCGAATCGGTAGCGAGTGAAACGATGCTCGTCGCAACTCAGCCGATGATCGCACCCGTGAGCTTTTTCCAAGCGGTCGGAAACATGCCGCGCAGTGCCAAACTCCTCTGGCGTCCGCATCCGAACGGAAAAATCAACGGCTACATCATCGAACGCCAAGACGCAACCGACCAAAAGTGGAATCCCATCGCGACGATTACCGGACGGTTGAACGCCGAATTTATCGATCATGATCTCAAAGACTCACAAGTCTATCACTACCGTATCAAAGCAACGACGTTTGACAAATTGACCACCGAAGCGAGCGAAATGAGCAAAGTGATCACCAAGCCGCTTCCACCTGAGATCCGCAATATCACCTCGACCAACGATATGCCTCGTGCGATCAAACTCTCATGGGAACCGAGCACCATCAGCGATTTGAGCCACTACAATATCTACCGCTCATCCACGCCGAACGGATCATTTGAGTATCATGTCAAACTCGAAACGACGACGTTTACCGATAACATCACCGAAGACGGGAAATTTTACTTTTACAAAATCACCGCGGTTGACAAAGACGGCTTAGAGAGTCTCCTCTCCTCGGTTGCGACACAAGGTTCAACCCTCTCAAAACCGCAAACACCGATCGCCTACGAGGGGAAAATCGTAAATAAAGCGGCTGAATTGCAGTGGAAAAACACCGATCCGCGCACGATCAGCTATACCGTCGTGAAAACGACCAAAACGAGCTGGATCACCCGCGAAACAATCGATATTAATAACATCACGGGAACAACATTCCGTGATACCGATATTAAACCCGATACGGGCTATCTGTATGAGATCGTGAGCGTCGATAAAAACGGTATCCGATCTCTCCCGACCCAAGCTATCGAACTCAGTTACGAGGCCAAATAGAGAATGCCGCATTTAAATCTCGAATCGTTTCAGCCTCTTAGCTTCCCCGCTCGCTGCGGCGAAGTGGAATTTTTGTTCCAAGCCGATTATAAAAACCCCGATGAGGGGGCATTGATCGCTACTCGGTACAAAGGGCGCGAATTTTTTATCGTCTACAAAAACGGAACCAAAAAACTCCTCAAAAGCGATAAAGTGACCCGCCCTTCCCCGAATTTTATCCTCAAACACGCCCTTTTGGCATACGCAGAGTGTTCAGGTTCTCCCATCCTCGATTCCAATGTCGATAATGCCCCTGAGAATACCCATCTCAAAACGCACGATGCGCTGAAATCGATCTCCTATTTTGCGGAAAACTTCCCGAGAGATCGCGAAGTGCGTATTGAGGTCGGATTCGGCTCGGCACGCCACCTCCTCCACCAAGCCTCCGCCAATCCTGATGTGTTGTTTATCGGACTGGAGATCCACAAGCCCTCTATCGAGCAGGCACTCAAACAGATCGTCATCCAAAACCTCACCAACATCATGATCCTCGATTACGATGCGAGACTTTTTTTGGAGTTCGTCCCCTCCAACATCGTCGGTAAAATCTACGTCCATTTTCCGGTACCGTGGGACAAGAAACCGCACCGTCGCGTTATCTCCGAAGCGTTTCTCAAAGAGTCGGAGCGTGCATTGCGCGTCGGCGGGACGCTCGAACTTCGTACCGACAGCGAAAACTACTACCGATTTGCACTGGAGACGTTTAGTTCACCCGCCATCAGCCGCTTCGACGTTCGCAAGAACCAAGAGATCGCCATCGTGAGCAAATACGAAGATCGCTGGAAGAAACAAGAAAAAAACATCTATGATGTCACCTTTACGTGTGAAGTGGAATCGAGCGAGCCGGATATGAGCGGCAATTTTACCTTTTCCGAGGGAACTATCGGGCGAGATGCTATCGATCGTCTCTCCAAAGAGACCTACAAACGCGACTGGGGTTTCATTCACGTTGAGCGTATTTTTACCGTCGGTGAAGCTGACAGTATGATCCGCCTCGCTATGGGGAGCTTTGACCGTCCGGAGAGTACCTATGTCCTCATCAAAGAGGGTAGCGCACGCTACTACCCTGCTCTGCCGGTTCGTTCATCCGCCAATCTCAAAGCCCACATCTTATTAGACGAGCTACTACATGGATAAAGTCATCATCGCCGAAAACCTATCGCTCTCATACAAAGAGTTTGAAACCATTATCTCAAAAGCGTCATTCTCCATCGATGCCGGGAGCTTTGTATTTATCACGGGTGCCAGCGGAAGCGGGAAATCGACACTTCTCAAATCGCTTTACGGCGCTATCGAACCGCGAGGCGGTCAGCTGATGGTCGGCGGGGTCAAAATGAACCGCATCAGCACCTCCAAGCTCAATTTTCTTCGCCGCCATATCGGTATCGTCTTCCAAGACTACAAACTGATCAAAGAGTGGACCATCGAGAAAAACGTTATGCTCCCGCTGATCATCTCAGGCTATACCAAAGAGGTGAGCGGTCCGCAGGTGCAAAAGCTCCTCGGTCATGTCAAACTGATCCACCAAGCGGGAAAATACCCTCCCGAACTCTCAGGAGGGGAACAGCAGCGCGTCGCAATGGCGCGAGCGCTTGCCCATAACCCGATTTTGATTTTGGCGGATGAGCCGACCGGAAATTTGGATGAATACTCCTCGGAAGTGATTTGGAACCTGTTGGAGGGGGCGAATACTCAGCTCAAAACGACCATCGTCGTCGTCACCCACCATATCCCATCGTCCATTAACATACCATACAAACATTTTCATCTTGAGATGGGGAATATCCATGAAATCTCTTAAAAATCATATTTCACTCATCGTCGCCCTTTTTACCGTTTTATTTTCGGTTCAAATCTATGTTGCCGTCGATCGCACCATCGATGCGTATGAAAACCGCCTCAAAAACGATTATTCGATCATTGTCGTCGCCAATAAAGCCCTCACCCCTGTCGAATTCAAAGCGATGGATTCGATCATCGACCGAAGCGAGCCTATCGCAACCGATCAGGTATTACAACGTTTGCAAGGGGAGATGTCCAAAAAAAATCTTGAATTGCTCAAACTGACGTTGCCGAAGTTTTACCGAATCTATCTCAGCCGTTTCCCTACGCCGGATGAGATTTCAAAACTTCAAAAACGGCTCCAAAAAGACTCCTCTATCGAACGGGTAGAGGGGTATGCCCAAACCCATGACACCGTCTATAAACTGATGCTTTTGTTTAAAGATGTCGTCCAAATCTTCTCTATCGCTATTGCGGCGGTCACCTCTATGCTGATCCTCAAAGAGATGCGTTTATGGCAGTTTCAACATGCCGATCGTATGTCTATCATGGCGCTTTTCGGTGCTCCCGTATGGCTCCGTTCCGCCGTCCTTTTCCGTCTGGCGATTGTCGATGCCATTATCGCCACCATCATCGTGTGTCTCGCTTTCTTAATGATCGAACAATACGGTTGGATGGATTTGTTGCTCCGCACCGTCGGTATCACGATCGATTTATTCAACTTTGTCCAAGACGGAGTGCGATCACTCATTATTGCCTTGAGCGTTTCCATCGTCTTAACTTTTACGATTGTTATCGGAAATGATGAAGAAGAATAGATGCGCACTCCCCTCTCCCTTATCCTGATTTCATTGTTGTCGGCATCGTTGTACGGTGCCAAAATCGATGAAAAAATCCAAAATACCTCGAAACAGCTGACGCAAACCAAGCAAACTTTTTCGAGTTTAAATGCGAAACTCGAAGCGACCGCCTCCAAGATTATACAACAGCGCCAAATCGTCGGAACACAGCAAGAAAAGATCAATGTTCTCGTAGAAGAGCTCAAATCCAAAGAGAACGTCTACCAATCGAACAAATCAACCCTCAAAGGGCTTGAAGCCCAACAAGCGATGTTGATCAAAACCCAAAATGAGATCGAACAGCGTCTTGTCTTTGCCATCGCACGCAATACCTCTATTTCACTCCTCATCAACGATGATCGTGCCAAAGAGGCCGATGCGATTATTACCGAAGAGGCTCTAAAACTTCATCTCAAACAGATTCAACAGAATATTAAAGACTTGAATGCCGTTTTTGTTGCCAATGCCGAAAAAATTTCCGGTCTATCATCCCAAACGACCGTGCTGAAACAATCGATTTCCGTAATCGATCAACAAAAAAACAGGGTATTGGAGACCAAAAAAGAGAATGAAAAGGCGATAGCACAGCTTGAGCAAGAAAAAAATCTCTATAAAAAATCGTTGGAGAAAATTCTAAATCAACAGCGTTCACTCCAAAACACCCTTGCCAGCCTCAATATTATCAAACAACAGTCTCTGAAACCTAAAAAAGCTCCTCCGCCGTTGGTAGCCCAAAAACCGGGCTCCAAACCGGTACCGGAAGATGTCAAACAAGCCGTAGCGCAATACAGCCCCTCAAATGTTGCGGGATACTCCGGAGAGCACACGATTGCTCCGTTGGACGGCTATGTCGTAACCAAACGGTTCGGTCCCTACACCGATCCGATCTACGGTATCAAAATCTTTAATGACTCGGTATCGCTCCGTCCGACCGAAGCCGATGCCAAAGTCAAATCGGTACTCAACGGGAAGGTTATTCTCGCCAAACCGACCGCTATGCTAGAGAACGTCGTTATTATCGAACACGATAACGGTCTGCATACCATCTACGCCCATTTGGACAAAATTGCCCCTACGGTAGAAGTAGGTAAACGTCTTAAGCAAGGTTCGATTATCGGAAGAGTCGGAAAAGAGTTGATGTTTCAGGTGACACAACGAAATGCCCATATCGACCCGATGCAGATGATCCGCTAAAAAAGCGGATACTTAAAACGGCCAAACGGCCTCTACGAGTTTGCTTCCCCATCCCCGCTGAATAGAACGATCCACATCCCCTTCATTGGCATATAGGATTTTGGCATCGGATACTTTGGCGGAGTTGATCTGATTGTTTTGATCGATGTCATAAGGTCGGATAACACCGCTGAGTTGCATAATCTGCTTTTGATCATCCACCATAATCTCACGACGTCCGGTGATAAAATAGTTTCCGTTTGCCATCACTTTGACGATACGCGCCGATACCGTTGTGGTAAATGAAGCGTTTTTGGTTGCACTCCCCGAACCGGAATACGACGAAGTTGAACCTCCGCTAAAGCCGATATTTCCGACTCCGTTCAACTTTGCGGCGGCTGAATCAACGGCGGAATTTCCCCCCAAAGACGAAAATACACCGCCGTTTAACCCTAACGCATCCGCTTCAGAGAGCGCTTTTTTGCCCACATTGGAGCTGCTCGCGGTTTCGGATATAACTACCGTTACGACATCATTGACGTGCATCGCTTTGTGATCTGAGAACAGCGGGCTATCCCCTTGTCCGAACAGACTCCCTCGCGCAACAAAACTGTTTTCCTCTTCACGTGAAGGCATCTCTTCGACATATTTGGGCGGGGCGAACGTGATTTCAGGCTCGGTCAAACGTGCATTGCACCCGCTCAATAACAACGATGCCGAAAGTATCGATAAATAAAGTGGTATGCGCATTATCCCATCCGAGTCATATTTAGCTATAATAAGCAAAAATAGTTCCAAGGGATACTTATGAGTTTGAAAGAACAAATCAATAACGACATTAAAACAGCGATGAAAGAGAAAAACGTTCCGCTCCGCGATGCCCTTCGCCTCCTCAGCAGTGCGATGAAACAAATCGAAGTAGACGAGCGCAAAGAACTCAGTGATGAGGACATCATCAAAATCATCCAAAAACAGGTCAAACAGCGCCAAGACGCGATGACGCAATACCGCGATGCGGGACGTGAAGATTTGTATGAGCAAGAGGCGGCCGAAGCGGCTATTTTCGAAACCTATCTCCCGAAACAGCTGAGCGATGATGAGCTAAAAGTGGCGATTATCGCCATTATCGCCGAAACAGGAGCGGCATCGATGAAAGAGATCGGCAAAGTGATGGGAGCCGCATCCAAAGCACTCGGTGCGACGGCGGATGGTAAACGGATCAACGAATGCGCTAAAGCGCTTCTAAGCTAAGGGTTTAGCCCTTAGATCTGATGAGGGCGACCGTAATGGAACCCTTGAGCGAAATCGACACCGATCTCTTTTAAGATTTCGAGCGTCTCTGCATCCTCAACATACTCCGCAATCGTTTTCTTCCCGAACTCTTGAGCAATTTGGTTGATATGTTTCACGAAAATACGGTCTTTTTCATTGACCGCAATATTTTTGACAAATTCACCGTCAATCTTGACGAAATCGGTATCGAAATATTTGAGATAGACAAACGACGAGAACCCTGATCCGAAATCATCCAACGCAAACGAGATACCCACTTTTTTCATCTCTTCGATTATGTCCATCAATCCGTTCACGTTATGGATCGCTTCACGCTCCAATATCTCGATAGTGACCCCTGATGTATGCTCCCCTTTCGGTTGACGCTCATAATGCGATTTGATCACATCGACATACTCACCTCCGAAAAGGCTTTTTGTGGAGAGGTTGAAGAAGAAACGCTTGTTCCACATCTCTCGCTCTTCACGGGCATTCAACCCTTTGGTCAAGATAATATGATCGATTTTGGAAGCAAATCCGAGGCTCTCAGCCACTTCGATAAACTGTCCTGCCGCCATATAGCGTTGTCCGTCTCGGATACGCGCCAACACTTCATACCCGTAAATATCGCCGCTTTTAACATCGTAGATCGGCTGAACAAACGGCTCGACACGATCTTCATCGATAGCACGGCGGAGGAATTCCCCTTTTTTCTGAATCTCGCTCGCCATCTCCTGATCGCTTTGATCGGCACGGGCAATCGTATTTTTCCCCGCTCGTTTGGCTTTGTACATCGCCAAATCCGATCCGGTAAGGAGCGATTCGATATTCTCCCCCTGTTCAGGGTATTCGGCAATACCGAAGCTCGCCGTCAATGAGACTTGATCAAACATCAGCGAAATCGGAGTCGCTTCGAGCGATGCGCGGAGTTTCTCAACCACCGCATGACCGTTTTCATACGGAGTTTCTGGGAGGATCACCGCAAACTCATCCCCGCCGATACGGGCCAAAATATCGGCATTACGGAGATTGGAAGAGAAAATATCGGTGACCTCTTTGAGCACCAAGTCCCCCGATGCATGTCCATACGTATCGTTGATGTATTTGAAATTATCCAAATCGATCATCAAAATCGTAAATTTATGGCGATGACGGAGAGAGCGTTTCACTTCATAGGTCAAAAACTCTTCAAATTTACGGCGGTTGTAAAGCCCCGTGAGGTAATCACGGTCGGAGAGTTCTTGGAGCTTTTCGTAGTAATCTTGGATCGAATCGAGCATTTTATTGAAATAGTTTTCAATATTTTTCACTTCCATGATTTTGGTTTTCAGGCTGATCCGCTTCGCCATGTCGTTATTGCTGATAATATCTTGGATCATCAGGATAAATTGCTTGATCGGCTGAACGAGCAATTCGTTGAGTTTGTAGTACAAAACGGCAAAAATGATAATCGTAAAAAGGATAAAAAAGACAATAAACGAGTTAATCATCGTAGTCAGTGAGATTTTGAGATTAGCTACCGGAAAACGGACGTCGATAACCCCGTTAATATCCCCGACTTTCGCGTTGGTATGACAGCTGACACACTCTTGTTTAACGACAATCGGATAGAGATAGCGGATCTCATCATCCCCCGTCAGTATATCTTCGCCCTGCATCGCTTTTGCAACCATCGGGTCACTTTCACGCATCTGCTTATCGTTGTTATGATCACCGAATAATTGCGCAACAATCGGACTCCGATACGCATTGATCTTCATCTGAGGTTCAACTTCATTGAGACGGACGATAATCGCATCCAGCTCTTTTTTACTCCACCCCTTCTCCATCGCTGAATAGAGGGCTTCAAACGCTAAACGGCTGGTTTTGCGTGCATCGACACGGGCGAGATCATCAACAGCACGCTTTTTGATATAGATGCCGTACAAAAAGGCTACGGCTAAACTGGTTAGGAGGGAAATAATAACGGTTTTTGCGATTAGGCGTTTGTAAGTAGTATAAGATTGCATAATATATAAATCCAATTATTAAAATTTTTATATTATATCATTAGATTTATAAAATTGATAGATTAAATTCCCTCTTTCGAGGGGGCAATTTAGCCGTTTTTGAGGGTGCGGAGTGCGCTTTCTACATCATCTTGGCGCATCAGCGACTCGCCGACCAAGAATGCGTCTACTCCCGCTTTATTCAAATCTTCCAACTGTCCGTGCTCGTAAATACCGCTCTCTGCCACGATAATTTTGCCGTTCGGGATGAGGGGGATAAGCTCATAGCTGAGATTCATATTCATCTCAAACGTCTGGAGATTACGGTGGTTAATCCCTATGATGTCGGCACCCGCATAGATCGCTTTTGTGAGTTCGGATTTATCGTGGATTTCTACCAACGCTTCCATCCCCAAATGACGGGTATAGTTGAGAAGTTCTTTGAGCTCATCTTTAGAGAGTGCCGCCGCGATAAGGAGGACAAAATCGGCTCCGTAGACGAGCGCTTCGAGGAGCTGGTATTTGGAGACGATAAAATCTTTGCGCAAAAGCGGGATACTCGCATAACGGCGGATTTCGGCGAGATAATCCAAATTTCCCTGAAAAAAGTGCGGCTCGGTCAAAATCGAAATAGCGTTCGCCCCGCCCCGCTCATACGCCTGTGCGATAGCGATAGGGTCAAAATCTTCGCGGATCACACCGCGCGAAGGGGAAGCTTTTTTCACTTCGCTGATGATGCGATACGGCTCCTCGGGAGTAGAGGTGAGGTACGGTCGTACATCACGCGGTGCACGGGCGTTAAAAGCAAGTGAGCGTCCGAGCCAATCCATACTGAACGCAGCTTCCCGCTCTTTTAAATCTTCTTTGGTTTTTTTGATGATGTCATCTAAAATCATTAATTTTCTCCTTGGTTTTACATTTCTCAATCGCATTCAAGTGATCTTTGACCTCTTGTTCATCGCTGCCGATCATCGATTCGACCCGTTTCATCAAACGTAACGCCTCGACGCACTCATTTAGCTTATAGTGTCCCCATGCCAACGAATCGATATAAAACGGAGAATCGGGCTGTTTTTCGAGTGCTTTGCGAACATATCCCATCCCCTCGGTAACGTTAATATCGTGATCGATCATCAAATATCCCAAATAGTTCAGATACAGAGGTTCTTCCAACTCTTTATTCGCTTTTTTTAGCCCTTCGATGACACCCTCTATCACTTTTGGATCATTTCGATTGGCGGCACCCTCGTATCGAAACACCGAACTTTGCGCCAAATAGAGGGGATTGTCTTCACGTTCATAGAGCTTTTGTGCCAGTGCGGAGGCTTTGTCAAACGCTTTGACACGGACATACAAATCGAGCAAAAGGGGATCGTTCAATTGCGATTTTTCCAGCAGCGTCGTCATTTTAGAAAAATCTTTCTGATAAAGGTAAATCTTCATCGCCTCTTCGGCGGCGGCGGGGTCTTTGAAATCATCGAACGTTTGCTCATAGATCACTGCCGCATCGTCCAACGCACCGCTGTCGGCATACAAACTACCCAACCGTTTTCCCAACGCTTGGCTGTTGCCGTGCGCTCCGATGTGATCTTTTAAAAATTGGATCGCTTCGCTCTTTTCCCCTTGTTGCGCGTACTGGATCAGAGCGATCCGCTCCGCCGTCGTCTCATCGAAATTCAGAGCATACGCTTTTTTAAGCGCAGAGAGAGCACCGCTGTAATCGGTGAGTTTCAACCGCGCTTCGGCGTATAAAAGATGGTCGGGGGCTTTTTGATTTTTTTCGCTGAGTACAAGCGCTTTTTGGGATGCTTCCGCAAAATTCCCCTCTTTGAGCAATACAATGATCTCAAAGCGTTTGAGAATCTCATCCTCAGGAAATTTTTTCAGCTCTGCGGCGGTTTGTTTGGAGAGAGATTTCAGATCATTAGACTGCTCCAGCATCCGAAGCGATTGGTAGAGATACTCTTTTTTAGAGGTCTGTTTGTAGAGTTCGGCGAAAAAACCTGCCGCCTGAATAGGCTTTTGACGCACCTGTGCATCCAACGCATAGAGTGAAAACGTATCTTCCAACATATTGGGGTTTTGTACCGCAATAGGGACTGCATTGAGGATAGAAAAGGCAAAAACAGAGGCAATGAACGATTTAATCATGGATAATCCCCGGACATTCAAGTTTCAGCTCATCAATACGGTGGCGAAAATAATCCCAAAACGGAAACGTTCGACACTGCAACGGACGCGCGGCGTAAATACTACACCCCTTTAGTGAACGATCAAAAAACGCACAATCGTACGAACCCTCTACCAGCCTCTCTTTGAGCGAGAACCGAAACCCCTCTTTGCGTAAATAGGTACGGCGAAACTCCCCTTCTTCCATCTCCAAAAGCTCGGCAATAGCGGCAATCTCGGTGACGGAGACGAAAATACTGCCGCTCTCGCCGGTACAGCAATTTCCCCCGCATGAGGCGCATGCAGATGGGTCAAACGCATAAGAAAAACCGTCTTGTGTCATAAACTCGGACATTTGATACTGTGCACCTTTGCTTTGTCGTAGATCGCTTGTACCGCAGGGGTATATTCGCCGTTTTCTTCCGTAATCATCGGAGGCAAGACGGTGAGAGCCGCTTTGGAATTTTTTTTCAGATGGATCATCACCAATATACTGGGACGATCCACCTTTGAATGGACGAATTGTACATCAACGACTCTTAATCCTGCACTCTCAAACGCACTGCATAACTGAGCAAACTGCCTCGCATCGTAACAGATAACCGCTTCGCCGTTGGCTTTGAGAAGTTTGGATATTTTGGTCGCAAACGGCTCAATCGGCAAATGAAGGTTGTAGCGGGCTTGATGGAGGATCGGATTCTCCGAGCGGGATGAGCCCTCATGATAAAACGGCGGGTTGGAGACGATCCAATCGTAACTGCCATGCGGCGTATGGTCTAAAAAATCCCCCTCATGCAGGGTGTACTCGATACCGTTAATCGCCGCATTTCGTCGGGCAAATTCGACATACAGAGGCTGTTTCTCGATGGCTTCGAGGCTCACAGCAGGAAAATCCCGCCCGATCAAAAGCCCCACGATTCCGCTCCCCGCACCGACATCGAGCATTTTTCCCTTCGGGACAAAACAGGAGATGAATCCGTACAGCAATATCGAATCGCTGTTGTAACAATAGCCTCCGTCGGGTTGATAAAGGAGCATTTACGACTCTTTTCGTTATTATTTAGCCAATTATATCTCTCACTAGGTTTAACTATGATTATTATCCCTGCCCGTCTCGCCTCAACCCGCTTCCCCGAAAAAGTTTTAGCCGATATCGGCGGTTTACCGATGGTGATCCGCACCGCCAAACGGGTCGCATCTATCGACCGTGTTGTTGTCGCGTGTGATGATGAAAAAATCCTCGACATCTGCGCCGCACACGGCGTCGAAGCACGTCTCACCTCCACAACGCACAAAAGCGGTACCGACCGTATCAACGAATGCGCTCAGATCATCGATGTACCCGATGATGAGCTTATCATCAACGTCCAAGCAGATGAGCCGTTTATCGAAACGGAAGTGCTCGAACTCCTGATCGAGCGTCTCAATGCCCTCAAAGCGCAAAACGCTCCGTTCATCATGGGGAGCTGTTACAACGCGATCAACACCGAATCGGCACAAGACCCTAATTTGGTAAAAGTCATCACCGACGTCGATCATAACGCGATCTACTTCTCCCGTTCTCCTATCCCGTTTAACCGAAGCGGAGAAGCGAACTATTTCGGACATATCGGAATCTACGGATTTACCAAAAAATCACTCCACGATTTCTGCGCCCTCGGCGAAGCCCCCCTCGAAGACATCGAAAAGCTCGAACAGCTCCGCGCCCTCTATCATGGCAAAAAAATCTCGATGGTGAAAGTGGCGAGTGCAGGATTCGGAATCGATACGGTAGAAGATTTGGAGCGGGCAAAAAAGATTTTCGGGGTTTAAACGTTTATTCGAAATCTTTCCACATTTTTTTAACTACAAAAAATATTGTTATAGGAAGAGAAATAATGGTTGCAACAGCAGCCCAACCGATAAGTGCCAAATCATCCGTTCCAACTAACGATGGATTTAGAATATCATAAGCATATCCGAATACAACAATATATAAACCAAAAATAAAAACAGTAATTATCAAAATTATTGGAGTAGCAAAAAAGAGAAGTAATGTTTTTTTGAACCACCAACTATCATACATAAAAAACGTTCCTTTATATCACAAACGGATTGAGCAATTTTGCTCCCGTTTTTTCTACATCTTTGATATTCCGTGTCACCAACGTCAAATCATGAACCATTGCCGTCGAAGCAATCAGAGAATCGACAACGGGTAATGAAACGGGTGCAGTGATCTCTCCCCATTTGAGTGCTATGTCAGAGGTGATCGGTAATACTCGGTCATGGAAGTTTTGGGTGAGGGCATCGAGCCATTTGTTGAGACTTTCGGCGGCTACCGGATTTTTTTCACGAAGCCTTTGTATCCCGTTGAAAATCTCACCTAGCGTCAAAACGGAGACGTAACACTCCGCTCCATCTACACCGCTAAACCACTCGATTACATTGGTATCGGCATTTTGTTTTTTCCGTAATTCGGACAAAACATTAGTATCGATCAGATAGCCCACAAACGCCCTTCATTAGTATCGTTTGAGCGTTCAAACACTTTTTCGTCTATCTCTTCGGGCATACTGCAAAGCCATGATTTAAAATCATTACCGCTCTTTTCTTCTTCGAGAGGGATCATAATCACTTCTACGGTTCGATGTTGAAGCTCTGATGGAATGATGAGTGTTTTAGGCATATCACGATATACGGTTCTAACTGCGGTCATATCATGACTCCTTCTCAATAAATTTGAGTTATTATACATCGGTTTTTCTATAAATCATTTTATTATAGTGCATTAGGAAATTGTTGCTACACTGTTGCTATACTTAAGGCGTAAAATTATCAAAACGAATAAAGGAATAGAAATGACACTCATAGAACTTTTTACCGACTACGTCCTCAATCGCAAAAGCCTCAAAGAGTATGTAGAAGTTCGTAAAACGATCAATGCACGGGGTGAATTCAACGACGCTAAACTGATCCAAGCCGAAGATAATCTCCAACGTCTCAAAGCCGAAGAGCCTGAAATATACGAAGGGATGTATGAGACATTGGAACGTGTTTATGCACGGGGGTCAGGGCTGACGGTTGAATATCCCCTCGATTTCATCCGACAAATCCTCAAAATGTATAAAGATTCACATACGCCGCGCCAAATCTACGAAGAGTACAAACGGGTATTGGAGCACTACCATCACGACGTATAACGTGATGGAGCTTCTTTAGAGTTTTGACTCTACCGAGGCGATACGAAACGCGATCGAATTTTGAAAGATGAGCGGATTGGCGTATTGACACGTCACGACCCCATCAATCGGGGCAATCACATTTTCCAGCTTCTCACCGCTCAAGGCATCGGTGATCCGACCCAGAACATCCCCTTTCTCAACTGATACCCCGCACGCAACCAACGAGTCAAATATTCCGGCGCACGGCGCTTTGAGTATCGTAATGTTCTCAGGGGCAATAATATTGCTCGAAAAACCATCAAAGATGGATGTATTCAACATTTTGCGTTTTACCATGAACCGTACCAAAGCGCCGTGAACATCCCCGCTGCTCAGAGGGTCAATCGATCCGTTCTTTCCGAACACGATAGAGAGCGCTTTAGTCCCCCATAACTGCCAATTGTACTGAAGCATCACTGTCTCTATCGGGCTGTAGGGGCGGAAATGGATAAAACGCATCCCCAGATCACGAGCCGAATCCATATCTTCATACCCGCTTTGAATCAGTTTCACATACGGCAGACACATCCCCTGATCTCGCCGCCCTTCCAAGATAATACCGTAGTCATACCCTTGGAGAGATTCGAACAGTTTTGCGGCGATCCGCTGTGTCGTCTCCCCCTGTGCATATCCCGGAAACATCATATTGATGTCGGTTTTATCGAGCGGCCAAAACGTCTCACCCATATTCAGCGCATAGGTATTGACGGCGGGAATCACCAAAATCTTCCCCGTTATTTTCCCCTCTTCCTCTTTTTGGCGAAGGTAATCGACCAGACGCGATGCGACATAGAGCTGGTTGATATGATCTCCGCTCATCGCACCGACGATAGCGACCGAGGGACCGCTACTCTCTTCGCCGAATAGAAATCCCTCTACCTTGAGCGGGGCACGGTTGGGGGATTTAAAATTGAGTATCTCTATGCGCTTCATCCGTTCTCTCCAAAAATGCGACCCACCAACGATCCCTCATACACGATCGGATAGGCTCTGAGGGTAAAGAGGATACCGCCGATAGGGGCGATCACCTCATCGAGTGTTTGACCGCTCAAAGGATCGACGATTTGCCCGACGACATCCCCCTTTTGTATCATCTGACAGTGCTCGATCGCGGGGACGAATAGCCCCGGACATGCCGCATTGAGATAAGCGACTTCTCCTACCTCAGACTGGATCGGCATTCGCACCTCCGGCGGAGCAATATCCAAAAACCCCTCGCACGCCATCAGGTTTAAAATGCCATCCAACAACTGATGACCGTATGCTTTGCCCAGCCGCATCCCGACCCCCATCTCGACCACGAGGGTTTTCGTCCCCAAAGTGTTCATCGCATGGGCAAATGTCGATTCCAAAACCGTAACCGCATCGTGTACCCACACGAAATCGATATTGAGCTTGTTGGCAAGGGGAACCAGTGTTTCGGCTTGGGATTTGGCGATGCGTACCTGCGGAATCTCACGCAAAAAGACGTTTGAGGAGTGGATGTCAATGGCGATTTCAGAACCGCTCATCGCGCTCACCACCCCATCGGCAATTTGGGCGGGGAGAAAATCGTTTTTACTCCCCGGAAAGATACGGTTTAGATCGACATCGTAAAAGGGGACGGATCGGGTGATACTGTCAATCCCCAGAGAGTTGATCGCGGGATAAATATCGATTGTCGCTTTGATCGCTTCGGGATTAGCACGAAGCCATTCACCGAGGAGAAAACAGACATACTGCCCCTCTAACTCATCTCCGTGGATACCGCTCACTATCGAAATACGCTTCTTAGTTTCGCCGCTTTGAGGAGTATAGCGGCACCGCTGAATCCGAAACTGCTCCCCGACGGGAAGATCGATCGAAAATACCTCTTCTATCGTACCCATATACTCACCGTTCATGATTGAGATTGGGATGACGACACACAGGTCTCTTTTTGGATCACACGATCGACGACGCCGTTGAGGAACCCTAAGAATTTCCCTATATCGGAGGTGGTGACGTTGATCGGACGATAGTGGCGGTTCAATTGACGGGCTATCGTGTTGATAACATCAATATCGGCCGTGACCATCTCTATCTCGCCGTAGAGGCGCAAGATGAGATCGAACCGCTCAATCTGCTGTCCGAAGCGGATGAGCTGATAAGCACGTGTACGATCGAGTTCCGAAGAGAATATCCCCAAAATCAAACTACAGTTATCGATGATCTCTTCGAGATTGCTCGGGCTAACCGCACGATCTCGCCCAGCGACCAGCTGATTATGGATTTTATTGAGGGTAGCAAATCCTCTCTCATCGAGAAGATGTCGGGTCTCGATCGCATTTTCGCGCGCCCAGCTGATAATCTGCTCGATACTTCCGCCGTAGGTTCCGTACACCCCTTGTTTGAGAAAATCGAGGGCATTTTTATACTCGATCTCAACACCTAGTTTACTGTAGAGTTTTTTCCCGTCCTCAAAATCGCGGTCGATCACATAATCGTAACTGTTTACCAACTCTTTGAGCATCGTCTCTGCCCGCTGAACGTAGCGACCGAACCAATAGAGACGCTGTGCCGTGTTGACCGAAATTGCCATACCGTTGAGTATCATAGTTCCACCACCCATGTATCTTTAAATCCGCCCCCTTGGGAAGAGTTCACCAGATAGTTCCCCTCTTCCATCGCATAGCGGGTCAATCCCCCCATACTGACGGTTACTTTCTCTCCGTGAATCACATAGGCACGCAAATCGGCTTTTCGAGGGACGATCCCCCCCTCCATCATGCACGGTAGATCGTAAAATTCGATCACCTCCTGAGCAATCCATCGGCGAGGTTCCGCCAAAATCATTTCGATAATCTCAGCACGCTTTTCAGGGGTTAAGCGGTTTCCGAAGAGTACACCGTAGCCTCCCGCTTCGGCGACGTCTTTGATAACGAGTTTATCGATATTGTCCAAAACATATTGTCGATCTTTCTCATAATAGGGGAGATAGGTCGGGGCATTGGAGAGGATCGGTTCTTCATCCAAATAATATTTGACCATCTGAGGGACGAAATAGTAGATCCCTTTATCATCGGCGACACCGTTTCCGATGCTGTTCATAATAGCGATGTTTCCGGCACGGTACGCATTTGTAATCCCCTTGACCCCGATAAGACTGTCGGGTTCAAACGCTTCGGGATCGAGAAAATCATCGTCGAGCCGTCGATAGATCGCCCCGACACGCTGTCTTTCACCGTCATACGAGCACAAGAAGACCTCATCATTAAGAACAACTAAGTCATCTCCCGATGCCAATGTCGCACCGGTGATCTTTGCCAAATAGCTGTGTTCATAATAGGCGGAGTTATAGCGCCCCGGAGTGAGGACGACATTGAGCCCTCCCGTATTGACATAGTCCATCGCCGCTTTGAGTTCGTCACCGTAATGTTTGATTTTACTGATTTTCATCGACTCAAAAAACTCAGGGTAGGTGTGGCGAAACGCACGGCGGATCGTGAGAGGATAACTCACTCCGCTGGGGACTCGGAGGTTATCTTCGAGTATGATCCACTTGCCGCTCACCGCATCTTTGACCAGATCGATACCGCTGATATGGGTACGAACCCCTTTGGGGGGATTGACCCCCATAAACTCAGGTAAAAACGCTTTTGCCGAATCGACATATTCGCGCGGTACGATACCGTCTTTGACGATAGTTTGATCGTTGTATATATCATTGAGAAACGCATTGAGCGCTTTGACCCGCTGGATAATACCCGCTTCCAAATCATCAAATTCCGCTTTGGGGATGATACGAGGGATCATATCAAAAGGGAATGAGCGCTCAATAAAGGTTCCGTCTTTAAAAAGATTGAAATTGACCGCATTGGCTTCTAAAAACTCTTTAAATTCGGAAACTTTACTCTGATCTACACTCTCGAAGATGTCATAAAACTTCTGTAATTCCGGAGACACTGGTTCGATCATACTCACCCCTTAATCATTAGGTATAAGTCAATCATATCCTAAACTAAACTCAAGGGTTGCTTAAAAAAAAGACAATTGGATAAAAACGGGATTTTTTAGTATGCGTTAGCGCAAAAAGCTACTCTCTCGAAACATCCACCATAACGACCAAGTGGCTCGAACCGCTTCCGCTGAGTACCCCTTGCATCGGAGAGATGTCCCCATAGTCACGACCGTATCCCAAAAGGATGTGTTGTTCTAACGGTACCATGTTGTTCGTCGGATCAAAATCAAACCATCCGAACCCCGGAAAAAAGACCGAAAACCACGCATGGGAAGCATCTGTCCCAAACAGCTTTTCCGACCCCTTCGGCGGAGTCGTCTCGATGTAGCCGCTCATATATCGTGCACACAAACCTGCCCCTCGTAACGCGCTGAGAGCAAAATGGGCAAAATCCTGACATACCCCTTTTTTTTCGGCAAAAACCGTCTCGACGGGTGTGCTGAGATCGCTAAAACCGCTCACAAACGAAAAATCGTTATAGATACGCGCCATGAATTCGATAATCCCCTCATACAACGAACGCTCGGGTTTAAGCGATTCAAAGAGGTAATGCACAATCTCTGCCGAAGCGATCGGTAACAAAGGACTCTTTAGGGAGAATTGCTTGGCCTCGATAATCTCTGGGGTGAGAAACATCATCCTCTCCAGAGCTTGAGCATAGGTAAGGGCTCTGACTTTTTGGATATTCTCCTGAACCCTCGCCAGAGCATCCGCGTCAATCTCTACCCGCGACTGAGCCGAAACGCTCAAAATGCTATGGGGCTCGCGCACCAACAAATGGTGGAGATGATTTCCGAAAAAGTCGTCATACCCCTCACACTCTGCCGCCGTCGGTTCGATGGTGAGATCAAAATTAAGTACTTTTTGAATCGGTGTATTGCGAGGCTGCAAGCGGATCAGATTGTGGCTGAAACCGACTTCATGCTGATACATAAATCGGGTACTGTGGTAAATCGTATATATCATTCGCTACTCATCATAATGGGCAAAATAGGTTTTAGACAACTCTGATGACGCCAAAAGAAGTTTCTCTGAGAGAATCGACAGCAGCGTATCAAGCTCGGTTCGGATATATCCCTCTTCGGGCAGTGAAGAGAGCGTATCGATTTTGCTGAGTCGAATCATCGAAAACACTTCAAAAATCGGCTCTTCATATCGGCTCAAATAGGTAGCATTTTTAAACTTAGGCAACTGCGGGAGGATTTTCAATAATCCGTCGATTTCACTGATGAGCGATTTGGGGAAGTTAATATCAAGCAATAAAAACTCAATGATATTGCGCATCTCATACGACGAGCGGTAACGTGCGCGGTAGGCATTGAGACTTTCACAGGTACTCAGCAGTGTCTCCAAGATTTCATATTCGCTGAGGGGATCGTGAGCGGGAGACAATAGCGCTCTGGCTTTGGAGATCAACAAGAGTGAGCGCTCAATACGCGCTCCTATCTCGTACAACAGCGATCCCTGATCGACAAACAACGACTCTTGGATCAGCTCCTTATACGCCATCAACTGCATCAACAGCTTGTCAAGGTTGTGGATCATAAATCTCGGATAAGGCTTCTCTTCGGAGCAAAATTGACTCCATTCTCGCCCCATCCGTTCATAGATACGGGATGCTTCAAGCGGCAAAATACTTTTTGCATAGGTATTCGCATTGGAGAGCATCGCGATAATCTGTGCCAAACTTCCTACTCTTGAAGCGTGAAAACTGATCGAAGCAATCTCATCAAACGCCGATACAGTGCGCTCTTCGTCCAAAAATCCCGGATAAGTCATCGTCACATGGGTAAGCGCTTTGGTGAGCATCTCCTGCGTTTGGCGGTTGGAGGTATGGTCATAGCGCGAGGCATTGGTCATGTATTTCAACGTCGTTCGGATCATTCGCGCCGTGATAATAGAGCGCATCAGATAGCGTCCCAACCAAAAAAGGTTCTCTGCCCGAAGCGAGGGGATATTTTCCAACGAGTTTTCTGCCGCAATCTTGGAGTGAAACTTCGGAGACAGAGGGATACTTTGAGACTCCCCGAGAACCCATAAATCTTTACTGCTCCCCCCAAACTGATTTGAAACCATCAGCGAATCATTGTCCATTCCGACGCGAACCAGCGCCCCCGGCATAAGGGTATAGTGATCCCCATGTGCGATGGTATAGGCGCGAATCACCGCACGGCGAGGTTGGATTGAGTCTTTGATGAGTGTCGGACAACTCGCAAATTCGACCTCTTCTTGTCCGACATAGCGGTGAGGCTGTGCTTGAATCTCCAGCGCCAGTGCTTTGAGCTGTGCTTTGCTCATCTGTTTGCCGATATAGGTGTGTTTCTCCCCTATTCGGTCGATCGTTTTGATGATGAGACGCTCTAAATTTTCCAATACAAATTTTTGCTCTTTGGCTTGACCGCACCACCATGTCGAAATTTGAGGCAATATCAGTTCTTCATCCAAAAAGTAGCGTGCCAAATGGGACATAAACGGATTAAGCCCCAGATTTTCCAATACGCCGCTCCCCAGCGGGTTGAGCATCTCAACTCCGCCCGATCGGATGACCTGTACCAATCCGGCGACTCCAAGCTGAGAGTCAGGACGCAATTCCAACGGGTCACAATAGCTCTCATCCACACGACGTAAAATCGTATCGACGCGACGAAGCCCTTTGAGGCTTTTGAGCCAAAGAGCTCCGTTTTTGGTGAGCAAATCCTGCCCTTGAACGAGGGTAAGACCCAAAAAGGAGCTGAGATACGCGTGCTCGAAATAGGTTTCATTGTGGGGTCCGGGAGAGAGGAGGACATTGAGAGGATCAAAATTTCGGTTGTTATTTTGAAAAAGAGATTTAAACGTTTCGAAAAAATCGTATAGCCGTTGGATGGAAATCCCCTCAAATAGATCCTGCATCGTCGCATTCATCGTTAAACGGTTTTCAATCGCATATCCAAGCCCTGATGGAGCCTGTGTCCGATCATTTACCACCCATAGCTTGCCATCAGGCCCTCTGGCCATATCGGCGGCATAAATGCCCAAATGCATTTTCATCCCGTGCATTTCACGCATAAACCCGCCGTGAGCGTAGATCACTTCCATAGGGATGATCCCCTCTTTGATCGCTTTTTGCTCTCCGTAAATATCTTGGAGCAAAAGATTAAAAAGACTACAGCGCTGTTTAAGCCCCTCTTCGACGATTCTCCATTGTTCCTCTTCGATAATGAGCGGGATCGGATCGAGTTTCCACGGGCGGTTCAACCCTCCCGGATCGTTGTAAACGTTATACGTTACGCCGTTATCTTCGAGCCGCCAATCGATCTCTTTTTGTTTGAGCAGGAGCTGTTCCAAACCGATGGCTTCAAGGTTGTTTTTAAACGCTTCCCAGTGAGGACGGACATTTTTATCCTCATCAAACATCTCATCGTAGATGGAGTTTTGGGAATAGCGTTCAAACATCGAATTCAAATCACACCCTTTTGGTCACGAACATATCCCTTATTTTACCCTATTCTCGATTAGGGCTCCATTTGCGACGTAAATCAAGCGTGTGCGGATACTCTAATGAACCCGGAAGTTCTTGATACGTAAACACTTTTTTCTGCGGATGGATCACGACTTTATGGGTTTTCCCCTCTTCTATCTCTTGTTTGATCGGCTCATGGATCTCTTCCATCTCCCCTTGAGTATGTCCGAATCCCCAATATCGGCTGATACGGCGCGATTGCGCTTCGAGAGTATTGATCGGAAACGTATCGTACGCACGCCCCCCCGGATGGGCGATGAAATAGGTAAAGCCCCCCATTGAGCGGCGGTTCCACGTATCGACGATGTCAAATACCAGCGGCGTATCGACTCCGATCGTCGGATGAAGCGCCGACCACGGCTGCCATGCACGGTAGCGTACCCCTGAGACGTATTCCCCCTCTACCCCCGTAGAGACAAGAGGAACCCGCACCCCGTTACAGGTGAGGACATAGCGCTCACTCACAAAATCACGCACCCGAACCTGCACCCGTTCCAGCGAAGAGTCGACGTAACGGGCGGTTCCTTGTGAACTCGATTCTTCACCCAATACGTTCCACGGCTCGATCCCCCCGCGCAATTCGCAGTGAATCCCCTCGATCGTACTCATACCGTACAGAGGAAATCGGAACTCGAAAAACGGATCGAACCAATCGTTCTCGAATCCGTACCCCTCGGAGCGTAAAAACTCGACAATGTCCCGTATGTCCTCGCGAACATAATGTTCGATCAAAAACTTGTCGTGAAGCTGTGTCCCCCACCGTACGAGTTTGTGTTTGTACGGTTTTTTCCAAAAGAGCGACACGAGGGTACGGATAAGGAGCATCTGCACGAGCGACATCTGAGCGTGCGGCGGCATCTCGAATCCGCGCAGTTCCAAAATTCCCAGCCTCCCAGTAGAAGAATCAGGTGAGTAGAGTTTATCGATACAAAACTCGCTTCGGTGAGTGTTCCCCGTCAGATCGGTGAGCATATGGCGAAACAGCCGATCGGTGAGCCAAAACGGTATTGCTCCCCCCTCAGGGATTTGATTAAAGGCGATTTCGAGTTCATAGAGGTTTTCCAACCGCCCCTCATCGACACGCGGTGCCTGAGAGGTGGGTCCGATAAACTGCCCTGAGAAAAGATACGACAAACTCGGATGGTGCTGCCAAAAGGTGATCAAAGAGCGCAACAATTCGGGGTTACGCAACAGCGGGCTATCGCTTGGAGTGATCCCTCCGATCGTGACGTGGTTGCCTCCCCCCGTTCCACTTTGCTTACCGTCTTGCATAAATTTGAGTGTCCCTAGACGCGAGTGATGGGCATCTTCATAGAGTGTATCGATCACCCCCGTAAGTTCTCCCCAACTCGATGTCGGATGGATATTGACCTCGATAACCCCCGGATCGGGAGTGACGCGCATTTTTTCGATTCGTAGATCATTCGGAGGTTCATACCCCTCGATCATCACCGCCATATCGAGCGCTTCAGCCGTCTCTTCGATCGATGCGATCAGATCCAAAAATGCTTCGGTTTCGGTGATCGGCGGGAGAAAAATAAAGAGTTTTTGCTCCCGTATCTCGATGCTCAGTGCCGTACGGACAAACACCTCGTAATCGTGCGTTTTTTTGGTCGATTTTTTCACTTTTGCCGCACGTGCTTTGACGGCGCTGTGATATTCGCCCAAAGCAGGATACGAAGCAAACAAATCGGGTTCAAAACTTTGCTCCAGCTCCACTTGCGGTTTATGGGTCAATGAATCCAGCGGTAAACGCAATCCCACCGGAGAGGTTCCCGGTGCGAGGAAAAGCTGAGAGCGTCGAAACTCCCAACGACACGTCACCCAGCGTGTCATCCCCCATCCCAGAGGCAATACGAATCCCGCCGGTTTTTCGATCCCGCTGGAGAGGCTATCCGCCAACGCGCGGCGCTCCAATGAATCTTTGAGCGTTGCTTTGAGCGGATCGACATCGATCGGGAGTAACGATTCTTGGAGGAGTGCTACGAGAGGATCGTTGTAGGCATCATGGATATTTTTATCGCTGATTCCCAGATTGAGACACAGTTTGGCTAAAAATTTCCGCGCATCCTCAGGGGTGTAATCGAATGTCTGATCCAAACTCGCCAACAAATCGGGATTGTTCCAAATCGGCTCTCCGTCTTTGCGCCAGATAATCGTGGACATCCAACGCGGCAACGGTTCCCCCGGATACCATTTGCCTTGCGCGTGATGGAGTAATCCCCCTTTACCGAAACTTTTGAGCAATCGGCGAGAGAGGACGTTTGCCAACTCCCGCTTGTGAGGGCCGTCCGCTTCGGTATTCCACTCAGGCGATTCCATATCATCGATAGAGACAAACGTCGGTTCGCCCCCCATTGTGAGGCGGACATCATTCGCCATCAACTCACGATCTACCGCATATCCGAGGGCATCGATCGCTTCCCACTGCTCGGTACGGTAAGGTTTGGTGACGCGGGGTGATTCAAAAACGCGCGTAACGGTATTAGAATACGTAAATTCCACCTCACATTTATCCATTGCCCCCTCGACCGGAGCGGCACTCTCAGGATTGGGGGTACACGCCAGAGGAATATGCCCCTCTGCCGCGAAAAGACCGCTCGTCGCATCCAAACCGATCCATCCCGCACCGGGGATATAAACTTCCGTCCATGCATGCAGATCGGTGAAATCCTCGCTAGGACCGCTCGGGCCATCGAGAGAGGCGACATCGGCGGAGAGCTGAACGAGGTACCCTGAGACGAAACGCGCCGCAAGCCCCAAATGACGCAGTACCTGAACAAAGAGCCATGCGAAATCGCGGCAAGAGCCCAATTTATTCCCCAACGTCACTTCACACGTTTGAACTCCGGGTTCCATGCGTATCGTGTAGTTGAGATAGTTGTGAATCGCCATGTTGAGTTCGACGAGAAAATCGTTGATATTGCGCTCTTTGAGATCGAGGGTTTTAAGAAACTTTTTGAGTTTTTTCCCCTCTTCCGTGATTTCCAAATAAGGAGATAACTCTTTTTTGAGTTCCTTTTTGTATTTAAACGGAAAATTGGTCGCATACTCTTCGACGAAAAAATCAAACGGGTTGATACTCACCAATTCCGCCAACACCTCCACATCGATCGAGAGTTCCGTTGTTTTTTCGGGAAATACGATCCGTGCGAGATAGTTCCCGAACGGATCTTGCTGCCAGTTTATAAAGTGTTCTGCCGGCTTGATGTTTAGCGAATAGGCTTCGATCGGAGTACGGCTATGGGGTGCGGGACGAAGACGAATCACATGAGGGGAAAGATTGATCGGTTTATCAAAAGCATAATGGGTTTTGTGAGAGAGGACAACTTTGAGCGACATCGGATTCCTTTGCGCATATCATAAATATCAGCAAGAATATCACACTTTAGAGCAAAATAGCGATGGAGCGTTGTACATTAAACATACAGATTTAAGGAGATGAAGAAAAATAGAGATCCCCGAAAATCGGGGAAAGGGGGATTAGATATTGTCGCGGATTCCGAGATCAGTAACCAATTTGTTGTAGCTTGCGCGGTTTGTACGTTTCAAATAACGCATCAAACGACGACGTTGACCAACCAATTTCAAAAGACCAAGACGTGATGAATGGTCTTTTTTGAATGTTTTCAAATGCTCAGTAAGAGCTGCAATACGCGTTGAAAGAAGTGCAATTTGTACTTCACTTGAACCGGTATCACCTTCAGTTCTTTGGTATTGTTTGATAATTTGCGTTTTATTCGCCGTATCTAAAGCCATAATAGCCTCCTGATGGGTAGTTAATTTTACTTGAAAAACACTCTCTTCAAGCAGGATCGGAATTATAGCGAAAAAAATCATGTTTTGCGCCAAACTTCACTACAAGTCACCTCTAATATTTTTTGGCTATAATAGCTTTTTTATTAAAATTTATAAGGGGTGTAGCCGAATGTTAATGACTAAAGCGAGTGAATACGCACTGCTGTCACTGATCGTTTTAGCCAAAGCAGGGCACCCGCTCGATGCCGATACCCTCTCTCGTGAACTCGACATTTCCAAAAGTTTTTTAGCCAAAATCCTCCAATCGCTTGCAAGAGCAGGAATTCTCAACTCTTACAAAGGGGTAAACGGAGGATTTGAGCTTGCCCGTCATCCTCGTGAAATCACCGTACTCGAAGTGATGGAGGCGGCGGAGGGGAAAAGTCCGGCGGTATTCAGCTGTTCTCCTTCAGCCGAAGATTGTCCCTCAAACAAAGCAATGAGTTGCGGTATTTGGCCGTTTTTGAACCGATTACAAGGGAAAGTGGATGCCTTTTTGGGGACACTGACTCTCGAAGCCATTTTAGAAGAGTAACGTTTGGCTAAAGCAAAGAATAAGACCCCCGACGTTAAAACGGTATTATCGGCGCTGTTCGCCTCACGGGATCTCAGTGTCGTCTTTTTTGTTATGGCGATTTTGGCGATTATCATCGTTCCGTTGCCGAGTGCCATGCTCGATTTCCTCTTGGCGATCGTCATCGCCCTTTCGGTTCTGATCTTACTTATCTCCCTTTATATTCCTAAACCGACCGATCTGACGACCTTTCCGACCCTATTGCTGATCATTACCCTCTTTCGCCTCTCACTCAATATCGCAACAACCCGTATGATTCTCAGCCACGGTCACGAAGGACCTGAAGCGGTGAGTGACATCATCACGAGTTTCGGAAACTTCGTTGTCGGCGGAAACATGGTCATCGGGGTGATCGTCTTTACCATCTTGGTCTTGATCAACTTTATGGTCATCACCAAAGGTTCGGGACGCGTCGCCGAAGTAGCAGCCCGCTTCACCCTCGATGCGATGCCCGGAAAACAGATGGCGATCGATGCCGATCTCAACAGCGGACTGATCGACGAGAGCGAAGCAAAACGGCGCCGTGCCGAGATTTTGCAGGATGCCAACTTCTACGGAGCGATGGACGGGTCGAGCAAGTTTATCAAAGGGGATGCGATCGCAGGGATCATCATCACCCTCATCAATATCATCGGCGGATTTTTGATCGGGATTTTCCAATTTGATCTCGATGTCGCCGCCAGCGGTCAAACCTATACGATTCTCACGATCGGGGACGGGCTTGTCTCGCAGATACCTGCGCTGATTATCTCTACCGCAACCGGTATTATGATTACGCGCGGCTCAAGCGATACGGGCGGAAACTTTGCAGAGGGAAGTATCAATCAACTCATGGGAAATGCCCGTGTTATGATTATCGTCGGGTTTATCATGCTTCTTTTTGCAATGGTTCCGGGGCTACCGACACTCTCACTCGGATTTGTCGGGCTTATCTTCGCCGGATTGGGATATGCTCTCTATAAATACGAGCGGGGAGAACTGGTTCTCACTTCCGCTCCCGCTATTGCTAAAAAAGACGGCTCTTCGGGTAGTACGAATGCATCTGAGGGGGACATCTCTTCCGCTCCGCGTAAAAAAAGCAACGAAGAGATCGCCAAAGAAGAAGAGGCGGCATTGGAGGATATTCTCAAAATCGAAATGCTCGAACTCACCCTCGGCTATCAGCTCATCCGTCTTGCCGACAGTGCGCAGGGGGGAGATTTGCTGGAGCGTATCCGATCTATGCGACGAAAAATCGCTTCGGATTTTGGCTTTTTGATGCCTCAGGTGCGTATCCGCGATAACCTTCACCTCAAACCGACCCAATATGAGATCCTCCTCAAAGGGGTCAACATCGGTGACGGACTCATCCAACCCGATCGCTATCTCGCGATGGACAGCGGTATGGCGATGGCGGAGATCGAGGGAGAACCGACCAAAGAGCCGGCATTCGGTCTCGATGCGCTATGGATCGATCCGGCTCTCAAAGAGGATGCTATCATCAACGGCTACACCGTCGTCGATCCGGCAACCGTCATCTCCACCCACATGAGTGAGTTGGTCAAACGGCACGCCGAAGAGCTTCTCACCCGTCAAGAGACCCAATCGCTCATCGAAAAAATCAAAAACGACTATCCGGTTGTCGTGGACGATCTTCTCAAAGTGGCAAATATCGGTCTTATCCAGCGTGTATTCAAAGCCCTCTTGCACGAACGTGTCCCTCTTAAGGATATGATCACGATCTTAGAAACAATGGCCGATGTCGCCGAGTATACCAAAAGCGTCGACATCATCACCGAACACGTCCGTGCCAAACTTTCCCGTATCATTACACAAGCGTACACCAGTCCAGACGGTGTTATCAAGCTCCTCACCTTTGATACGATGAGTGAACAGATGATGTTGGAAAAATCCCAAGAGCGTGACGGAACGCGTCAACTCCTCCTCAATGTCGGAGAGATCAACGGACTGATTCAGGCTACCAGTGCCAAAGCAACCGAACTCCTCCAAAAAGGGATCTCGCCGATTATCGTCATCGTCGATCCGAAACTTCGCCGTCCGTTGGCTGAAATTTATGAGCGCTTCAGCCTCGAAATTGTCACCCTCTCCCATGCCGAAATCGACTCAAACGCCAAATTTGAAGTACTCGGTTCCATCACTTTAGATACCAAATAGGAAATTTATGACCACCACATTTTACCACCTCTCCCACATCGATCTCGACGGCTACAGTTGCCAACTGGTTATGGCTCAAACGCCCCATACACTGTTCAGTTATAATGCTAATTACGGCGCCGAGGTAATGGATCGTCTCGAAGAGATTATCGACACCATCAAGAAAGCCAAACAAACCGCCACGATTCTCATCACCGACTTAAACCTCTATCCCGAAGAGGCAAAATGGCTCAACAATGAAGTGAACCGTCTCAATGAGAGCGGTTGGACAATCACGATCACCCTCCTCGATCATCACGGCAGCGGAAAAGACACGGCGGCACAATATCCGTGGTACTTTTTGGACACCGAGCGTTGTGCGACGAAAATCGTTTATGAATACGCATTAGAGCATTACGGATTAAACGGTGGCGGATGGTTAGAGGCGTTTGTCAAAGTGGTCAATGCCGTCGATCTGTGGCATCAGGATGAAGAGGACGATTTCGAGTACGGAAAAGTGTGTATGCGTCTCATATCGGATGCCAAAGAACTCAGCCGTGTCATGTTTGCCGATGAAGATCGCGCTTACAAGCTCACTATGCTCGAAGAGGCGGCAACCATGCGGTTTCTCCCGAACGCTAACATTATGCTGGATGAAGCTCTCCATAAAATGAAAAAAGAGTTTTTCAAAGACGGTGTCGATAATACCCTCGACAACCTATCCACCAAGCATATCGTCGCACTGCTGGGAACCAAACGCTCTACGATGACGATCTATTACAAAGGATGGCGCGGCTTTTTGAGCTACGGTCTAGGCAACACCTCGATCATCGGCAACGGTTTTTTAACCGAGTTCCCTGACTTTGATTTCATCGTCGATGTCGGAACACGCGGAACGATGAGTTTACGCGGACATGACAAAGTGGATGTGGCCGCTATGGCAGGCGAATGGGTCGGCGGCGGCGGGCATCCGAATGCGGCGGGCGGCAGAATTCAAGGGTTCAAAGAGCAATTCCGCTACGATAAAGTGAAACGGCAAATGGAAGATATGCTCGCCAACAAAGAGGCGATGCCTGGTAAATTACCGCATAAAATAGAAGAGTAACTCACTCTATGATTCAGATCAATAACCTCACCAAAAGCTACGGCACACGAGTTCTCTTTGAGAACCTCTCCCTCAAACTGAACGCCGGAAACAAAGTCGGATTCGTCGGACGTAACGGGACGGGAAAATCGACCCTTTTTAAAATCATTTTGGATGAAGAGCCATATGATTCGGGAGAGATCATTATCCCGAAAAATTACCGTATCGGTACGCTTCGCCAACATCTCCACTTCACCCATAAAACCGTCCGCGAAGAGTGCGCCTCCGTTCTCACAGGTGATATGGAACATGAGGTCTATCGCGTCGAAAAAATCCTCTTTGGTCTTGGGTTTACGCAGGACGATTTAGAAAAAGACCCGCTCAGTTTTTCAGGAGGGTATCAAATCCGCCTCAACCTCGTCAAACTCCTCGTCACTGAACCCAATCTCCTCTTACTCGATGAGCCGACCAACTACCTCGACATCGTCTCACTCCGCTGGCTCGCCTCTTTTATCAGAGCGTTCGAAGGGGAAGTGATCCTTATCACCCATGATCGTCATTTTATGGACTCGGTCACAACTCATACGATGGGACTTCGCCGCCGCTGTGTCAGTATCATCAAAGGAAACAGCCACAAATATTATGAGATGATGGCAAGCGAAGACGAACTCTATGAAAAGACCAAGATCAACCACGATAAAAAGCGTGCCGAGTTAGAAGATTTCGTCGCCCGCAACAAAGCCCGTGCTTCTACCGCAACCCTCGCCCAATCGAAACAAAAAGAGCTGGATAAGATGGGGACGATGGAGTCATTGGAAGGTGAAAAAGATCTCTCTTTTTCGTTCTCCTATCGCCCTACTCCCGCCAAAGTAATCATGCAGGTCAAAGAGCTATCGTTCGGTTACACTAGCGATGAACTGCTGTTCCAAAAGCTCTCGTTTGCGTTGGAGGCGAAAAAATGCCTCGCCATCATCGGGAAAAACGGTAAGGGAAAATCGACCCTCCTCAACACCCTTGCGGGAGTTTTGACCCCCAACGGTGAGATCATTTCTCACCCCTCCACTGCCATTGCCCACTTCGGTCAGACCAACATCGACCGCCTCGACAAAAACCGAACCATCACCGAAGAGATACAAAGTGCCGACAATACGTTGCAAAATGTCCGTATCCGTGGAATCTGCGGAACGATGATGTTCAGCGGCGACGATGCCGATAAAAAAATCTCCATCCTCTCAGGAGGGGAGCGCAGCCGCGTTATGCTGGGGAAAATCATCGCCACCCCTGCCAATCTCCTCTTCCTCGATGAGCCGACCAATCACCTAGATATGCAGTCGATCGATTCATTGTGCGACGCGCTGAAGCGATTCGAAGGTTCCGTCGTCATCGTCACCCCCTCCGAGATGCTATTGCGTGAGTTAGCCGATCAGCTCATCATTTTCCGTGAGGGAAATGCAGAATTCTTCGACGGCGGTTACGATGACTTTTTGGAGAAAATCGGATGGGATGAAGAGATCAGTGATGCTCCAAAACCTCCCAAAGTGACACAAAATGTCAATAAAAAAGAGAACAAGCAGCTTCGCGCCGCCCTCATCCAAGAGCGTTCCAAACTCCTCAGCCCGCTGAAAAAAGAGGTGGATCATTGCGAGAGCACGATCATGAAGCTCGAAGAGAAACTAAAGACTTCTCATGAACTCCTAACGGCCTATTCGAATCAGGGGGAGACTTCCAAGCTCCTCGAACTCTCCAAACAGGTCGGAGAGGATGAGAAAATGATCGAAGAGCTGTTCGAGCGGCTCGAGATCGCCAGTGACGAAATCACGCGAATCGAAGCCGAATACGAGGAAAAGATTGAAGCGCTCTAAAGTACGGCTCGACAAACTCCTATCCTCACTGGGATATTGCTCTCGCAAAGAGGTTGCATCCCTCCTTCGAGACGGTATTATTACCCACGCCGACAACCTCTATCTTAAAAGCGATACCAAAGTCTCTCATGATGAAATCCGTTTTGAGGGCGAACCCCTTGATCCCCCCTCTGGAATGGTGATTTTAATGCACAAGCCCATAGGTTTGATCTGTAGCCATGATGAAGGAGAAGGGAGACTCGTCTATGATCTCCTCCCGCCTCGATGGCGGATACGCGATCCCAAAATCTCCACCGTCGGACGACTCGACAAAGAGACGAGCGGACTACTACTCCTCACGGATGATGGAACACTCCTTCACCGTCTCACCTCCCCACGCCACCATGTTGCTAAAATCTATGAAGCGACATTGGATCGACCACTCCGAGGAGATGAAGCAGAGATTTTCGCTTCGGGAACATTGATGTTAAACGGTGAAAAAAGCCCCTGCCTACCCGCCAAACTTACCGTAATCGACGAAACCCATGCTACATTAGAAATTACCGAAGGACGTTATCATCAAGTACGGCGGATGTTTGCGGCAGTCGGCAATCATGTTACCGCACTGCACCGCTCGTCGTTTGGGGAATTGACACTGGGGGATTTAAAAGAGGGGGAGTTTCGTCTCTTTACATGTGACCATTTTATGACTTTGTGATATAATTGAAATAGTTAAAACAACAAGTTTTGCACGTTAATTATTAATCCGAGGAGATACAAATGGGTAAAATAGCACCTAATAATTTACTCATTTACGTACTCACAGTTTTCTTCCTCATTATCAATGGAAATGCATCTGCCGCAGATCGTCCAAACGAAAAAAAATCTACCACTTTAACTGAAATGCAACAGATTGTCGCCAAAGCAAGCGAACGCGCTTCAAACTGGGACGGTCCCACGACAGGACCCATCGGAGTGCACGGTATGAGAGTAGCGGTAGTGTGTGAGGATTTACGAAACGGCGGTGTTTTGGGTGTCGCCAAAGGATTGGGCGAAGCCTCAGATGTATTGGGGTGGGAGATCAAGATACTCGATGCGCGCGGTAGTATCAGCGGTCGTAATAGTGCACTTGAGACGGCATTGGCAATGAAACCTGATGGAGTGATTTTGCTCGGAAGCGATGCCCATAGCCTCGAATCTCGCTTGGTCAAATTTAAAAAAGAGGGGATTCCTGTGGTGGGATGGCATGTGGGACCAAATGCCGGAAAACTCGCATCTGGAAGTGTGGCGATGAATGTCTCCACCGACCCCTACCAAGTCGCCCGAGTCACAGCCATGAAAGCCGTTGTCGAAAGCCATGCTAAAGCGGGAGTCATCATCTTCACCGACAGCAACTTCGCCATTGCGATGAGCAAAGCAAATGCAATGGCAAAAATCATCCAAGAATGTCCTACCTGTACCCTGCTCGAAATACGCCGTGTACCGATCTCACAAAGTGCGCAACAAATGCCCAAAATTACACGAGAATTACTGAAGCGCTACGGATCTCGGTGGACACATTCCCTCGCAATCAACGACATCTATTTCGATTATGCTTCCCCCGAATTCACCAAAACGGGACGGGACATCCGCCTGTTTTCCGCAGGAGACGGAAGTCCGGCTGCCTTTATGAGGATACAAGCCAAAATGTTTCAATACGGTACGGTAGCGGAACCGTTAAACTTGCAAGGGTGGCAGTTGGCGGACGAGCTAAATCGTCTCCTTTCACATCAGAGCGTCAGCGGCTATGTCATGAACCCTCATCTCGTGACTCCGGAGAATATCGCCTATGATGGCGGCAAGCGGATGGAGTTTGACCCCGATAACGGCTATCGAAAAATATACCGCCGTATCTGGAAGCGTTAAGAGGAGTGATTATGCCATTTTTTAAACGCTTCACTTCATGGGTACCGTATTCCCTTCGGCGACAGTTTATGCTCGCAATATCGGCATTAACTCTGCTGATTCTAGCCGGAGGGGTTATGGCGGTCTATACGCTCCAAACCTCTACGACAACCATTCACACCTTGGTAGGGCACCGTCTGGTGCAGATGCAGGAGGCTCAAAAACTGGTACAACTGACGCTTTTAATCGAGCGTAAGTCCTATCAATTGGCACAAGCGCACTCCCAAGAGATATTGCATGATAATTATGAGGAAATTTTGGCTCAATTGGAGACGTTTGATAAGGTTGTCGATCAGCTTGCCTCCGAGTCCAAAGGGAACGCTTTACTCGAACTCCATCTCTCCAGCCAAATGTTCCGAAATACAACGAATATCGCGGCACAGCTTCGGGAAAAAGAGTTGCAAACTTCCCTAAAAAACCGAACCAAAAGTACCTTTGAACCGGAACCATATTATCATATAGAGTTGCACAAACAAGCCGAGGAACTCATCAACGCAACACAGCTTCAATCCGAGCGATTCACCCGCAATTATCAAGATGCAATGCAACAGCTCGATGATCTGACAGATCGTAATGTTCGCTGGGTAACACTGCTGCTCGTCGGAAGTCTCATAATAGCATTGATGGTTTCAAAATGGTTTCTCGGAGCACACGTATTGGGACGTTTACAGCAAATCAGCCGTGATCTTCGCCTAGATTCAACCGGTAAGCCGGCAGACAAAGAACCGCATACTCAGCACAATGAGGCACTGCGCCATGATGAAATCGACGAAATGGCTCACGCACTCGAACTATTCTGGGAAGACCGCCGACAATTAGGACAACGTACCGTTGAACTGCTACAGGCACGCGACGCTGCCGAAACCGCTAACAAAGCCAAAAGCCTCTTTCTAGCAAACATGAGCCACGAATTGCGCACCCCTCTAAACGCAATCCTCGGGTTCTCCGGAATGCTCCATCAAGATCCCCTCTTGAGCGACAACCAGCGCCGAAATATCGACATCATCAATTTCAGCGGCGAGTATCTTCTCACTCTCATCAACGACATCTTGGAAATTGCCAAAATCGAGTCGGGAAAACTGCAACTGCAAATTGCCCCTTTTGACCTCGGTTCTATGGTGCGGGATATACATGAAATGATGCATATACGTGCCGAACAAAAAGGGCTTCGTCTCCAGTTCGACCAAACCTCCGAATTTCCCCGTTACATCAAAGGAGACGAAGCCCGTCTTCGTCAGATTCTTATCAATCTGGTCGGAAATGCTATCAAATTTACCGAAAAAGGCTCTGTAACCATCCGACTCGATGTGAGATACAACACCCGTAACCATCTCTTGATCGAGGTCAAAGATACCGGTCCGGGGATAGAACCCGAAGATCAAAAAAGACTCTTCCGCCCGTTCGTCCAATTGACCAAAGGAGCTGAAAAAGGGGGAACCGGTCTGGGGCTCACGATCGCCCGTCAATTTGCCCAACTCATGGGCGGCGATATAATCCTTGTCAGTGAGCCGCAAAAAGGTTCCCTGTTCCAAGTCGATCTTCCGCTGGCACTAGCCGACGAGACCGAAGTGCACAATATGAGCAAAGAAGTTCACGGTGAAGTGATAGGGATCGCTCCGGGGCAGAAAGACTACCGAATCCTCATAGCCGAAGACCAATATGAAAACCGTTTACTGCTTTCTCAACTGATGGATCAGATCGGCGTGGAGACAAAAACAGCCGAAAACGGTGAACAATGCGTGCAAATCTTCCGCGACTGGCATCCCGACTTGATTTGGATGGATCGCGCTATGCCGATTATGGATGGGGTCGAGGCGACCAAAGAGATCCGTCAACTGCCGGATGGGGACAAAGTCAAAATCGTCGCCGTCACCGCATCGGCATTTACCGAGCAACAACCTGAACTCCTCTCGTGCGGTATGGATGCTATCGTCTATAAACCGTATCGTTTTAACGAAATATACGACAGTATGACCGAGCAACTGGGAATCGAATTCATCTACCGTTCACCCAACATTAGTAAAAAAACCGAATCTCGGCACCTAAATGCAGAGCAACTCTCCGCATTGCCCGAAGAGATCCGCATCACACTCAAAGAGGCATTAAAAAGTCTCAACAAACAGCGGATTGATGAAGCGCTCACCCAAATCGGCGAAATCAATCCAGAGTTGCAAAGTACCCTATCGTATTTGGTAGATGATTTCAACTATCCTAAAATACTCGACGCACTTGATGCCAAGGAGGAAAACAATGAATAAGGGAATCATCCTAGCCGCAGACGACACGCCAGCCTCCCTCAAACTGCTCCACGACATCCTCGTCGCCGAAGGATATGAAGTCCGCGCCGCAATCAACGGAGAATTAGCCCTCCATTCCGCAAAAATGGATCCGCCCGATCTGATCCTCTTGGATATTAGTATGCCGGGGATGGACGGATTCGAAGTATGCGCCCACCTCAAAGAGATGGAGCACACACGTGACATTCCCGTGATCTTCGTCAGTGCGCTCTCTGCCATAGAAGAGATCATCAAAGGGTTTGAAAAAGGTGCGGTCGATTATGTGACCAAACCGTTCCACCGCGAGGAACTGCTCGCGAGAGTACGCACCCATCTCGAACTCAACCAGCTCCGCCATCATCTCGAAAAAATGGTCGAAGAGCGAACCCAATCGCTCAAACAAAGCGAGGAAAAACTCAAAGCAACCCTCCTCGAATCGATCACGGCGATTGCCGCGACCGTAGAATTACGCGATCCCTATACGGCAGGACACCAGCTTCGTGTGGCGGAAATCGCAAGCGCCATCGCAGGCGAACTCGGTTGGGATGAACAAAAAATCGAAGGGCTCTACCTCGCAGGGGTCGTACACGATGTCGGCAAGATCTACATACCCGCAGAAATTCTCAGCAAACCCGGCAAACTCAGTGAAGTCGAATTCAACCTCATCCGCCAACACCCCCAAGCGGGATACGACATCCTCAAAGGGATCGATTTTCCGTGGCCGATCGCCCAATTCGTCCTACAACACCATGAACGCCAAAACGGATCGGGGTATCCCGAAGGGCTCAAAGCCGACGAAATCTCCCCCGAAGCTCAAATCCTCATCGTTGCCGATGTGATCGAAGCTATCGCGTCGCATCGCCCTTACCGTCCCGCTTTGGGGATCGAGGTCGCACTCCATGAGATCGAAGAACAGAGGGGAATCTTATTCGATCCCGAAGTTGCCGATGCCGCACTTCGATTGTTTCGGGAAAAGGGATACCAAGTCGATTTTTCACTGTTTGGTAAATAAATAATTTGTACGGAGAAAACGTCGTTCGTGGTGAGCTTGTCGAACCATGAACAGCATACCCATAAACTTATTCAAGGCAAACAGTGTTATTTTTTCTAATTCAAAATAGTCTAATTTAATCACAACGCATTAAATTATCTTCAGCTTTAACAAAATCTTTCTTATTAAAACTCCAATAATACCGTTGACCATCAATTTCAATTTCCGCATGAGTGCATCCATGATCTGCCCTATCAAAGAAAGAAAAATCAGTCCATTTACTCAAATTAATATGCAAACCTGTTAGACTAGAATGGTGTTTCTCTTTTGCTACATTCCAAATAAAAAACGACGCTTCCATATATGCCGAGAATCCCAAAAAAATAATCCCTCCACCGATCAATGTAACAATAGATAAACGATCAAGACGATGATATTTTTTTAGTACATAGAAGCCAATAATCATGAAAACAAAAACAGCAATAATCGACAGATAAACAATATCCGCATAAATGACAATCCAATAAAATGGATAGATGATCAATTGTGCAAAACATCCTAAAAAAAACAGTACTACAAATAAAATCAAAATGATTTGTGTTATTTTATTTTTCCTTACCCATCCGATAAACCATCGTCACTGCTACAATCCCAATTGCATCCGCTAAAAGATCAAACCAATCAAATGAGCGGCTAGGAAAATAGAGCTGACTCACCTCTTCAATCAGTGCAAAACCAAACACGATCACAGAACCGAGTTCTATCCTAAGCCACCGTTTACCATTAAAACCGTAATTCAGCAAATACACCATAATCCCATATAAAACGGCATGAGCGATTTTGTCGCCATAGGGGATCATCCCTACCACATGAAACGCAAAGTTATAGTTTGCCGTATCGGCTTTATAGATAATCGCTAACAATAGGACGAAAAAAGATGCGGGATAAAAAACTCGTTTCAAACGGTTCGATTTCAGTGTCGTTTCCATCGATCTACGCACTCATTCTTTGATGATTTTTTTTCCATGCTTTGTACGATTTTTCATCCGAGAACAAAAATGCGACGTTCTCCACTCCCAAAGCCTCTATTCTTGATGTCGCAACACCATAACGCTCAGATTCTGGAATATTTTCGCTATCAAAATCCCAGCAGATGCGTTCACCCCTCTCGTTTCGATAATCGAATAATCCGCTGATATTACGATGTAATACATCTATACTGTGGATAGTAACCCCCTCTTCTCTCAAGAGTTCAACCATTTCCAGTGCTTCTGAATACTTTAGCGCATAAAATTGACCGCCGTTGTGCTCACTCATATCGATTCCAAAACTTTTATAAAAATCAAAAACTTTCATTGGATGCCTCCTGATTATCGATTAATCGCAACTGTAGTCGTGTTGCGTTGGTTGATATACAATAATTGTTTATCCCCATGTTGTCCAATCAGTTCACATCTACCATAATGGTATTGCATGGCAGTTTGGCAACTATCTTTTGGAAAATTGACCGCTATCATCACGGGAGTCTCCTTCAATGCCGGCAACGCATCGATAGAGAGAGTCGAGAGCATCGCGGTATCAAGTTTTGCAGTTTCATTTTTGAACTTCGCTACGTTATGCGACGCAATCATATAATCGACATTGAGTGATGAGACTATCGTAAAAGCGATCAACCCCATAGCGGTAACAGTACTCAAGATAACGTGATACGATTGGCGGATCATCATAAGAACGATCCCCACAACCAACACCGCGATCAAGAAATATTCAAACCACTCCACATAGTAGCGCAGTGTCGTCATCCCCATCAATGTTTGATACAAGTGCATCTTTTTGAGCGATGCGATCCCCATGATTACCGTTTGAGCCATAAATAGACCCATTAAGATTTGGATACTCATCTCTCCTTTATAGCGGCGCATCATCCCCAAAAAGATAACGACGACCAGAGCGATAACCCATGCGAGTTGAAAAAATCCTTCGCGAGCAAACTGAGCCGGTGCGATCCCTGATTTAGTAATGTACGCTTCCCCCCCGAAGAGATACGCAATCTGAAAAGCCAAAAAAGCGGCGAAGAGAGCATTAAGTCCCCCTAAAAAAATCCCAACGATTACTTTGTCATAAGCTTTTGCTTCATCATTCGTCGAGCGTTGCGCACGGTTGAGATAGCTATAGAGATAGATGCCTAAAAAGAGGACAAAATAGACGGGAATCATCATCACCCGATCCATCGCAGGCAGTGCAAACAAACCGATAATATGGTTGACGGCAGTGCTAAAATTGGTATCGGCATTCATAAACAACGCTAAAAACAGAGCGATAAACGGTACGGTAACGAGTACCCCTTTGAGTATCCGTTTGTAGATTGAATAGTTCGGATTAAGTGCAAACAGATGAGAGAAAAATACTTTAAAATATTTCAACGGTGAAAACGCAACCAACAATCTCGGAATCATCGTCTGATACAAATGATCGACTTTGTGCATACTCGTGAGGTACAAAATCCCAATCATCGCCATTATGATGGTCGGGAGATAATACTGCGTCAACACATTATTATAAATAAACACATCGGCAGTCCACACCGCGACCAACGGAAGCAGCCATAATGTATATCGATTACTCACCTGAGCGCTCAAAGCCAAATAGAGCATCGGAATCATCGCAATCAGGAAAAAAAGGATATTCCCTAATCCAACCACATTGTTCGGAAGAAAAAACGATTGAAACAACGCAAGTATCAGACTCACCCCGATCAACAACATACTGAACCATCCGCTTGTAAAGCGAAACCCATCAAAATCGATCTTTTGGATCTCTTCTGTCATATTAGCCATGATTTTCTCCTTGGTATTGATTCATAATACTTCTAGCCGATCGTGTGTCGATCTGCGCACCTAATTGCTCAAACATTGTGTAATACCCCAAGAGGGTACGGTTTAGAAAAAGATACTCTTGGTTAAATTTGTGTACCGAATGAGTCTGTTTTCGCTGCACTTCCAAGATGGTTTCAAACCCTTTTTTGGAAAAAGAGTGATCATTTCCGAAATCGTAATGATCTTTTGTGAGAACATCGATATAAAGCCGATCCAGTGGTTTAATCACCTCGGTGTAAAACGCAACCATCGACGCATCATCACTCAAATCGATCATGTTGAGCGCGGCATACTGTTTTGCAATAGCGAGATCATCGCACCCTTCTATGAGCGAAAGGTGCAATCGATTATAGGGGACGAGGAAATCATCATCCACGTATTTGATACAACCAAAATCGATAAGCCCCAGTCGATCATCATCCATAAAGATAAAATTACCCGGATTAGGATCGGCATGAATTGCTTTGAGAGCATACAACGAGGTGAAAAAGGTATCAAAGAGGAGCTGTGCAAAATGATTTCGCACCTCTTGCGTCGGAGACGATGTTAAAAAATCTCCAAACGATTTCCCCTCTATATACGTACATACCAGTACTTTTGAGCTAGAGAGTTCAGGGTAGACTTTAGGGATAACCACCTGTGGATGATTGAGACGTTCGCTAAAAAATAGGACGTTTTTCGCTTCATACGCGTAATCCACCTCCTCAAAAAGGCGTTGATTGATCTCCTCAATCAAATGATCGACATTTTGCCCTTTGGCGAAGCGTTGAAGCGCGAATTTGATCATCCCCATATCGGTATTGATCGTATTGGCGATACCGGGATACTGCACTTTTACCGCGAGAGCATTTCCTCCATACGTCGCCTTATGCACCTGTCCCAAACTGGCACTCCCAAACGGAGTCGATTCGAAGTGCTCAAACACCTCTTCGGGGTAATGTTCCAACTCTTGTTTGATGATTTTACGAATCAGCGCACGGTTGATCGGCGGAATCGCGTTAAAGGATTTAGTGATTTGTTCGAGATACGTTTGCGGTAAAAAAGGTAACGCCAAAGCGACTTGTTGAGCGATTTTAACCGACACCCCTTTGAGCTCACCGAGCGCTTCTATGATCAGTTTTGCCGTCGCTTCTTGCGTCTCATCGTGGATCGATTGTCGGTTGCTACCCGATGAGATCAGTTTTTTAATCACCCCTTTGGAGTGATTCGCTCCGATTTTGACCAATGTTTTACCGATCACATTGGCACGTGCCATCGTGGTTGTCGGTATGCACTTATCCATGTAACACCTCCCCGAGTTTACGTTTCATTTTTGTGAAACGGCTCTGTTTGGTGGAAAAACGTGTCAGTGATGAGAGGAGATGATTTTTAAACAAAAACATCCCCAACTCAGAGGCTTTATTTAAAAGATTTGATTGGAGTAGCGCTTCGATAACTCCCATAGAGTGATCGATGAACTGAGTCGTATTTTCAAACGACTCGCTCTCATCTTTGACCCAATACGCCACAACCACCACGAAATAGTCCCAAAACAGCTTCGGCAAATACTCTTCGAACGGAGGTTTCTCAACCTCTCCCGCTTCGATAGCGATAGCGATCATCTCAGCGGCGGTTTCGACGAAGAGACGATTGGTTGCATAGAGAGAATCGAGTTTCAAAGATGAAGAGTGAAACACCATCTCTGAGATTTGGAGGATAAATTCGCGATCTTCGAGATAAAGTTCGAGTTCCGTTTCGATCAGCGTTTGAAGCTGTTCACGCAACGTATAGTTCTCAAACCCCTCGATTCCACCCAAAATCTCGCGCGTTTGCTGATGCTTCCATTCGATATAGGCATAGAGCATCTGCTCTTTGGTCGGAAAATAGTTATAGATCGTCGGATTACTCACTCCGGCACGTTGCGCTATCTCACGCATCGAAGCATCTTTGAACCCTTTTTCGATAATCAATTCGACACCTGCTGATAAGATCTTCAGTTTGGTAAGTTCTTTGTTTTCCTGAGAGATTTTCATATCGCCTCCTATTTATTTAACGTAGTATATATTAAATACGATTTTATTGTCAAGTATTTTATAGTAAGTTAAATAAAATAGGAAAATTAGTTAGAAATCTATATTAAGAAATGAAAAGAAGTTGTAATTGAGGATAGTTTTGAAGGGGAATTAAGCTTAGAAACTTACGAAGCTCTAAGCGTTGTCTGAGTATTTTTGTCAGCTTGGATAGTTTCAAATGCACTCTGGATCGATTGGAAGGTCATGGTGTATTTGTCGATAAGCTCTTGACCTTGGTTGTACACTCTATCAGGATGGTATTTGTATAGAAGCTTTTTATATCTTTTTTTGATCTCGGAAATCTCTTCCTCAGGGGATACCTTAAGCAATTTGTAGGCTTTCTCTATCTTTACTTGTTCACTCTCATTTTGAGGGATAAAATGATTGTTGGCGGCTAGAAGTTGTGAAATTTGCTGTTGATTGTACGTAAAACTGACGTAATACTGCATGATCCGAGTACGTTTTAAAAGTGTGAGAAGTTTTTCCTTAACAGCTTCACTATCGATCTTAACGAGATAGTGATCTCTATCTCCTGAATGGCTGATGATATGGTTTTTAAAATAGCCGCGCAAAAAATTATGCATATACGTCGTCGCATTGTCTTGTTTGAAGGTAAATTTTAAATAAATAGTGTTGATAACCTCGATGGTAATCGGGATATTGGTGATGATATTGGCTTGTTCAATCCAATTGATTTTTATCGGGCGTTGCGGTCTCGATTCGATCTCTTCTCGTAAATCGCGGGGATCTTTCCCATGCATGTGCTGGTAGTTCCAGTAGAGCCAATGAAAGAATCTTTGTTTACTGCTAACTTCTTCGTTGCAGTGATGGATAAAGATACTCGATTCACCTTGAACCTTGTATTTGAAGTGACGATTTACAAAATCGACAATCACCTTCTCCTGTACCGTATCACGTCTAGCATGGATCAGAATCATGGTTCTATTGGTAAATATCCGCATTGTTAGATACCCCGCTTGATATGTTTCTCCATTAAAGCAAAAAATATTCCCTTGATCTGCTTGAGCAAAAGGGTAGATTGGATAGACTTTCATATGGAAAAGATTACGCTGATTTTTGAAAACAATAGGTTCATCATCGCCCACAAAAGGGCAGGTGTCAACTTCCACTCCGAAGAAGAAGCGGGATTTGTCGTGCAGGTCAGCGAGCAACTTGGAATCCCCCTATTCCCTGTTCACCGCCTCGATAAAATGACCTCAGGTCTCGTCATCCTCGCCAAAACTAGCGAAACCGCCGCGCAGTTCGGCAAAATGTTTGAACATAAAGAAATCGAGAAATACTACCTCGCCATCTCGATGCGCAAGCCGAAAAAGAAAATGGGATGGATCAAGGGAGATATGACGAGTGCACGACGGGGTGACTATAAACTCCTCACCACAATGGAAAACCCCGCTATCACGCAGTTTGTGAGTTGTGCACTGCGTCCCCATGAGCGATTTTTCCTCATCAAACCCCATACGGGAAAAACGCATCAAATCCGTGTCGCCCTCAAAAGTCTCGGCTCCCCTATCGCGGGAGATGAGCGCTACGCGTCATCCGACGAAGCCCGCAAAGAGGAACGGGGGTATCTGCACGCCTACGCATTGCGATTTAGCCTTGAGGGTGACGTATTTGAGTTTGTTATAGCGCCAGAGGAGGGGGAACGGTTTGTGAGTGCGGAGTGTAAACATCAGTTGGAGCTGTGGAGCAAGCCGTGGGAGCAGTTTTAACACAGCCCTTTGAGTAAAGAGATGTACATGTGTCGGTAGATCTCTTCGAGATTGTCACTCATCATCAGATGCCCGTCGATCAATAAAGAGGCTAGCCCGTGTACCGATGCCCAAATCGTTGCAGCTTGGATCATCGGATCGGCTTTTTCAACAATACCTTTCTCTTGGGCTTCGAGAAGCAACCCAATCAGCGCATATAAGCCTGTCGCCTGCGTTTCGTCACGGTAGTCACATATCCCCTCGCGCTCTTCTCGAAACCGCTCACCGAAAAGGAGACGATAGAGGTTGGGGTGCGCGATGGCAAAATCCAAATACGCACGGCTCATAGACTCAAAACGCTCTTCGACACTGCGGTTTTGATCCCGGAAAATCGGGGTAAACAGTTCATCCAACTGGGCATATCCCTGCTCGATCACCCCTTTTATAAGAGCCTCTTTACTTTCAAAATGGCGATACACAGCACTGCGTGATGTCCCCAGTCGCTGGGTGATTTCACGTAGTGTAATCGCATCGAGACCTTCACTCTCTACCATATACAAAGCGGTAGAGAGAAGCGCTTCTTTGAGATTACCGTGATGATAAGCAGAGGTCTTTTTCATGTTCATGAGAAAAATTATAGCATAAATATGTTGACATTGTTCACATTTAATGTTACCATTGTCAACATAAAACGTAATAACGATTTAAAAAAGGAAAACAGTATGAGGAATATGGCTCTTTTACTCCTCGCCGCCCAATCGCTCATGTGTGCCGATCTCGCATCGTTGCTTCCGAGTGCCAAAACGAATTTACGGGTCGAATCGGCACGTCTGGAGATACAAAAATCTGAAGCTCTGCTTGATGAGGCTAAAACGGCCTATTTCCCGACGGTTAGCGCAACTGCCCTCTATAAGAAAAAAGATAAAACACCTGCGTTTGAGCCGAACAAAATCCAAGGTGCCGAGATAGGGGCGCAGATCAGTGTATTTGACGGGTTTCGGCGCGAAGCCCTACTCGATGCCCTCCATGCGTCGATGAGTTCTGCCACCCACTCACTCGCACAAGAAGAGCAAAATGTCCTCATGGAGACTATCGCGGCGTATTATGATTATCTCGATACCCAAGAGCGACTGAACGTCAATAAAGAGAAAAAAATAGAGATCCTCTCCGAAGTGGAACGTTATGAGGTACTCGTAAAAAATGACCTCGCCACCACCGATATTCTCAAATCGTTGATTGCTTCCAAACTCGAAACCGAGTATGACGAACAAAATCTCAAAATGCTCCTTGAAAAACATCGTAAACATTTGGAACTCCTGAGCGCAACTGCGATTCGGGAGCCGCTTGTCTACCGTGAGCTTGCCATGCCGGTATTTTCAACACTGGAGCGCCATGATCTGCAAAGCGATCGCTCCAAAATCGATATTTTACGCAACACCGAAAATCGCTATACCTATCTCCCCTCCATCACCCTCGAGGCAAAACACAAATACATGGAGTACAGCGGGTACGATACAATGGGGGGAACCAATCTCCAGCCGCTGAACCAAAACGAAATCACCGCATCCCTCTCTATGACCCTTTTTGATATGGGACGCATCGCAAAAGAGCGTGAACAAGCCCGTATCGATACCCTTAAAGCCCAGAATCTCTTGGATTACAAGATCCAAAGTCTGAACAACGATGCCGAAATAGCCCTCATGTCGATCCAAACCTCCCAAAATGCCTACGACGCAGCCATTGCCGAAGAGGAAGCGCGTCTCGAAGCCTTCGGTTTTATCAAAAAACGCTTTGAAGCGGGGTTGGTCAATACGACAACGTACCTCAGCGAACTCACCAACCTCACCTACTCGCGTGCCAAAGCCCGCAATGCCCGTAACACCCTCCAAGTGGCAAAAGCGAGTGCCGCCTATGCGTACGGAATCGATTTAATGACTCTAATCAAGGATGAAAAATGAAAAAAATTGCCCTACTCTCTAGCCTCTGTACCTTTTCGTTGTGGGCAGATGTGTACGCCACGTTTGAATCCCAAGCCTACCGTGAAGCCTCTCTGGGGATGAATGCCTCGGGGATCGTTAAAAACGTCTCCGTCCAAAACGGTGATCATGTCAAAAAAGGCTCCCTCCTCCTCCAACTCGACAGTACCGAAGAGCAGCTATCGCTTCAAATGGCAAAAGCCGATTTGGAGGCTATCTCCAAAGAGGCCGCCTTTTTGAGCGATCAGTACGCCCGCTATGAAAAAAGTGCGCAGGTGTTTGATAAAAATACCCTTGGCAAACTCAAAGCCGAACTGGATGCCAAACGCGCACAGCTAGAGCGGACTCGATTATCGGTCGCCTATTCCGAACAAAAACTCTCTAAAATGCGCCTTAGCGCCCCGTTTGCGGGAAGTATCTCCGAAAAAAATATCGAGATGGGGGACATGGTATCGTCCATGGGGGGAACACCTCTGTTTAAACTCATCAGCGACCAAACCAAACTTCTCATCCAGTACGATTCCAAATTCGCTTCACAGGTCAAAGTGGGGGATCGTTTTTGCACCTCAATCGATGGTAAATCGACGGGTAAATGTACCAAAATCATTAAAATCTACCCCACTATCAATACCAAAAATCGTCAAATGACCGCCGAGGCCGACGGTTCAGGATTGCGTCCCGGCACGTTCGGCGACGGCATGATCATGGCTAAATAGGACTTATTATGCACAAAATTGCCATTACCCGCCCTATCACTACCATTATGTTCGCCCTCGCGTTGATCTTTTTCGGGCTGGTCGAACGAGGCGGTATGCCCTCGGGACTCTATCCGAATGTCGATTTTCCGATCGTCATCGTCACCACCACCTATAAGGGAGCCAATGCCGACATCGTCGAGAGCAAAGTGAGCGACAAGATCGAAGAGGCGGTGAGCGGGATTTCGGGACTCGATACCCTCAGCTCGGACAGTTCCAAAGGGATCAGTGTCGTCGTCGCCCAATTCAAACTCTCCAAAAATCTCGACGAAGCGGTCAATGATGTCCGTGACAAAGTTTCCAGTATTCAACTCCCCAATGAGGTGGATAAACCCTCGGTCGATAAATACTCGCTCAACTCATCCCCCGTCATCACCCTCTTTTTGGCGGGTAACGACACCCAAAAAATGATGAAGCATGCCGATGAGATTCTCAAACCCCGCTTACAGCGTATAGAAGGGGTCGGCGGTGTCACGATCGCCGGTTTGCGTAAAAAACAGATCCGCATCACCCCCGATCCGGTGCTCCTCTCCAAATACTCCCTCACCATGAGCGATCTAACGAATATTATCCGTGCCCAAAATATCCGTCTCGACGGAGGGAAAACGGTAGACTCTGCACATGAGACCCAAATCCTCATCGATAACGATAGTAAAACGGTAGACGCGCTGCGAACGCTTCGGATACGCGATGGGCTTAGTCTCGGGGATGTGGCAGCGGTAAGTGATACCTTGGCCGAAGAGCGCAGTTTTGCATCGTTGGACGGTAAATCGGGCGTTTTATTGATGGTCAAAAAAATGACGGGAGCCAACGAAATCGCTATCGCCGATATTGTCCGTAAACAGCTCCCCGCATTGGCGGCACTGGAGCCAACCATGACGCTCACCCCCTTGCAAGATGCGACGGGATATATCCGTGATACCCTCGATGGGGTTCAGTTTGACCTTATTCTAGGTTCTGTCCTCGCCTCGCTCGTTATCTTTTTGTTTTTACGCAATCTTACCCTCACCCTCATCGCCGCCGTCTCGTTGCCGGTATCGATTTTCGGGGTCTTTGCGATCATGGGATGGAGCGGTCAAACCTTCAATCTCCTCACCCTCACCGCCCTCACCCTCGCCATCGGAATCATCATCGATGATGCTATCGTCGTCATCGAAAATATCTTCAAACGACTCGAAGCGGGACGTGACCGCCTGAGTGCCGCCATCGAAGGGGTAAACGAGATCATCTTCTCCATCGTCGCTATCTCAGCAATGCTTTTGGCGGTTTTCGTCCCCGTTGCCAAAATGAGCGGAATCGTCGGACGGTTTTTCACCAGTTTCGGGGTGACGATTATCGCCGCTATCGTCGTCTCGTTCGTTATCGCGATCACCTTGATCCCGATGATCGCGTCACAAATCGCCAAAGGGGAACACAGCCGCTTTTATCACAAAACGGAGCCTTTCTTTGTTCGGATGGAGGAGACATACCGCTCTCTCATCCAAAGCGTTCTGAAATACAAAAAAACAACCCTCTTTGGCGCTCTAGGGATTTTCATCGTCTCCATCATCCTCTCGGGGACACTGGGGATGGTATTTATGCCCAAAGAGGACAAAAGCCAGTTCGACATTACCCTAAAAGCTCCTGCCGGAACGAGTGTTGAGGGGATGAAAAAACTCTCTCTCGATGTTCAGCATCGTATCGGGAAAATTGCCGAAGTGGAGTACTGCACCCTCTATGTCGGGCGCGGAAATGATCAAAAGGCACATGAATCAGCACTCTACGTCCGCCTCAAACCGATCAAAGAGCGCTCCCGTAGCCAAAGCGACATCATGAAAGAGACCCGTTCCATGCTCGATAGTTTAAAAGGGTTTACAATGACCAGTGTCACCGAGGTCAACGACATCGGAGGCTACGAGATCAATACCCCTTTTCAGGTAATCATCAAAGCTCAAAACATGGAGGATGCGGAAGCTTCGGCTTTGAAACTAATGAAATTGCTCAAAAGTATCGAGGGGACAACCGATGTTCAAAGTAACATTCAGCCCAAAGCACCTCAGCTGAGTATCACCGTCCTCACCCAAAACGCCACACGCCTCGGGGTCAACGTCGATGAGATCGCCCGTGTAATTGCCAGCGGCTATTCGGGGGACGGAACGATCACCTTTATCCGCGAACGGGGGAAAGAGTACGATGTCGTGATGCGTCTGGATGATACGAAACGACAAAGCATCGACACCTTAAATGCCCTCAATGTCCGCACTTCAGCAGGGGGAACCGTACCGCTCTCAGCCGTCGTATCGATCAGCGAGAGTCAAGCACCCACCACGATCAAACGGTTCGACCGCCTCAAAAAGGTGATCGTAGGTTCCGACATCACCAAAGCTCTGCCGCTCGATAAACTGGTCAAAATCGTCAACGAGCGCCAAGGCGAATGGTTGGATCAAGGGGTAGCCTATGAGCTCGACGGCGATGCCAAACACATGCAAGAGAGTAACGAAGCGTTCGGTGTGGCTATCGGTGCGGCACTGGTGATGATCTATCTCATCCTCGCCGCATTGTACGAATCGCCATTACAGCCTCTCATCATCATGAGTGCGTTGCCTCTGAGCTTTACAGGGGCATTTATCGGTCTGTGGGCGGCAGGGATGAATATGTCGCTCTTTAGTATGATGGGGCTGATGCTACTGCTGGGACTCGTCGGGAAAAACTCCACCCTCGTCGTCGATGCGGCGAATCGCCTCCGAGATTCCGGTAAAGAACTCGATGAAGCGATCGTTGAAGCGGGGCTCTCACGTCTGCGTCCGATTTTGATGACAACGACGGCGATGGTGTTCGGGATGCTCCCCCTCGCCCTCTCGGTCGGAGAAGGCTCAGGGGTCAAAGGACCGATGGGGGTTGCCGTCATCTGCGGATTGCTCCTCTCGACGCTGACAAGTCTCCTCGTCGTTCCCGCACTCTACAAAGTCCTCGCACCGTTGGACGCAAAGCTTCGTAAGCTCTATACGATTAAAAAATAGCCTCTTTTGAGGCTATAAATCCCTATTTTGGACTGCTTTTTGCTACTCTCTTTATAACTAGAATTATAAGGAGTGCAAATGCAGGTTAAAACGAACAGTTCGTATCCGTTCTCAAACCCTTTTGGTACCGCTTCCTAGTCCCCTCCACCGACGTATAAAGAGATCTCACAATCGGGCGAAGTCGATCAGATTAAAAACGATTACAGCATGATTTCTCAAGAGCTGAACCCCT
>NZ_DASUIQ010000042.1:0-6693 GCF_036279695.1 Sulfuricurvum sp. | reverse complement strand
GCCATCATGTACCCTTGGTCTTCTTTATCGACTTTTAGACATACGGCAGACTCGGTGAGATCAAACGTCGTTTCGACTTTCGATACGTTCTCACCCAGAGCGTTTTGGAGTTGTCCTACGAAAGACTCTAGACCTTTGGCTTTCTCTTCGTGCTCTTTTTTCTCCTCTTCGGACTCTTCGAGTTTCGCATCGGTTACGTTGACGAATTTATAGTCGTTGTACTCGGTTACCATCGGGAATACGATCGTGTCGATCTCTTCGTTGAGCACCAATACATCGATCCCTTTGGCTTTGAAACGTTCAAGCGCAGGGGAGTTTTTGAGCATTTGGAGAGACATTTTCGCAGAGATGTAATAGATCTCTTTTTTCTCCGCGTCGACACCCTCGATGAATTTGCCGAACATCACCGGCTCAGAACCGTTTAGGGTGTTGAGTTTGAGAAGCTCCAAGATTTTTTCGCGGTTTCCGAAATCGCTGTAAAGTCCCTCTTTGAGGACGTTTCCGAATTCTTTGTAGAACGCATCGTATTTTTCTGCGTCGTTTTCCGCGATTTTAGCGAGCTCACCCAACACTTTTTTGACCGAAGCGTTTTTGATTTTCGCCATAACGCGGTTGCTCTGTAAGATTTCACGGCTGACGTTCAACGGAAGGTCGGCAGAGTCGATTACCCCGCGAAGGAAACGGAGGTAGGTCGGCATAAGCTCTTTTTCATCGTCGGTGATAAAGACGCGGTTGATATAGAGTTTGATACCGCTTTGGTAGTCAACGCGGTACAAGTCCATCGGTGCTTTGGACGGGATATAAAAGAGGGTGGTGTACTCGAGTGCACCCTCAGCTTTGTTGTGCATCCATGCGAGAGGCTCAGAGGAATCGTGGGCGATGCTGGAGTAGAAATCTTTGTACTCTTCATCAGAGATTTCGGATTTGCTGATGGTCCAAAGGGCGTTGGCTTTGTTGATTTGTTTGTTAACAGTCTCGTTGTGACCTTTTTCTTCACCTTCGGCTGGGGCTACCCACTCCTCTTTGTCCATGTAGATCGGGAAGGGGATGTGGTTGGAGTATTTTTTAACGATGCTCTCGATGCGGTGAGTCTCTAGGAACTCGCTCTCATCGTCTTTGAGGTGCATGATGATCGTCGTACCGTGGCTGTCGCGTTCCGCCGGTTCGAGATCATACTCGCTTCCTGCCATTGAGCTCCATTTGTAGGCGTTCTCTTCACCCGCTTTGCGGCTGATAACTTCGACTTTGTCGGCTACCATAAACGAGGCGTAGAAACCGACCCCGAACTGACCGATGAGTTTGGAATCTTTTTTCTGATCGCCGCTGAGTTTTTCCAAGAACGCTTTGGTTCCTGATTTAGCGATGGTTCCGAGGTTTTCGACGAGATCGGTTTCGTTCATCCCGATACCGGTGTCGCTGATCGTGAGGGTTTTGCCCTCTTTGTCGATGATGATGTCGATACGAGGGGCGAAATTGACCCCTTTGTACGCGTCGTCAGTGAGGACGAGCATGTTGAGTTTATCGAGGGCGTCGGAGCTGTTGGAAACCAACTCGCGGACGAAAATCTCTTTGTTGGAGTACAAAGAGTGGATCATGAGATGCAAGATTTGTGAGACTTCAGTCTGGAACTGATGTTTTGCCATATGACTATCCTTTTAGATTAAAATTTTGAGCTGTGATTGTAACGAAATAGTTTTAATAATGCAAGAGGTATCAAATAAGTTGAGTCTTGATGACTAATACTTGATGTGAGTTAAGTATAAACCGTTATGGGGTGCAATGTCGGTGGAGTATCGTTTGAGGCAATTGATCTGCTCGATCAACTGCTCTTTCGTCGCTTTTCCTGCGGAGATACGGAGCAAGAAACCGACCATCAGACGGATTTGGGAGCGCAGAAAACCGTTCCCCTCGAATACGAGGACGAAGTACCCTTTGTACGAGTAGGTGTAGGCGCGGTAGATGATGCGGGTATGATGATCCAAATCATTTCCGCTTTTTTTAAAGAGTTCAAAATCGTGGGTGCCGACAAAACATCCGATCGCATCGGCAATCGCTTCACGGTTGATTTTCGGGACGAATGTGACAAAATTATCCTCAAAAGGGTTGATCTCAGATTCTTTGATAATATAGCGATAGACGCGGCGCTTGGCACTGTATCGGGCGTGAAAATCATCATGTACCCACTCGATACGCTGTATCCGCATGGCAGAGGGAAGTTGGACGTTGAGCATCTCTTTGAGCCGTTGTAAATCGCTCCAAAAATCGGGGAGATCGACATGAATAACTTGATGGGTGGCATGAACGCCCCGATCGGTACGACCTGAGGCTTTTGGGGTAGCAGTGATTTTAAGCCGATGGAGGATAGCGATGAGATGCCCCATCACGGTGTTATCGGTGTTGGGCTGTTGCTGAGAACCCATAAACGCCGAGCCGTTGTAGCTCAGAGTAATCTTGGCACGGCTCAAAAACGCTCTCCGACGAGACGTCTATAAAAGGTGTAGGTGATGAGCACCCATACAAGAGCAATCCCCCAGATCGCATGAAAACCGAGCCATTTTTGGGTGATGAACGCCGCGGCATAAAATCCGACGATGGAGAGGAAAAGCCACAAATAAATCCACCGTTTTTGGTGGCGGGCATGGACGACCCCCATCGCGATCATCAAAAAGATCGAGATGAGAGGGAATAGACTCAAGAGTGAATTGGTAATAAAGCGTTGGGTTTTGCGCTCTCTAAGCTCGTTATTCGTCCAATAATCGAGTGTGTCGCGGTAGATCATCGGATCGGTGGACATTTTGTCATTGATGTAGGCGGTTTTAAAGAGCATGGTTTTGAGGAGCTGATTGTTGTAGCTGTAGCTCTCTCCGTTATCCAGCTTGAGTTTCAATATGCCGCCTTGGTTGATCAATTCCGCTTTGTCCGCTTTGATGATGATCTCATCTTTCATCGCTTTGTTAAACAAGACGACATCTTCAAATACGCGGGCATTTTTATCGCTTTTGTTGACGAAAATCATCCAGTCTCCGAAATGGTGACCGAACTCCGATGCGGTGAGATTGAATTTCGCTTCCGCTTTTTTCTTGTCCAAAAAGTTGGCGGAGATGATTTTGATATAAGGGGTGACGACGATAAAATCGACCAAAAGTAAAAGGGTGAGCAACAATGCCGGAACGGCTAAAACACGTGCAATAAATGCCGGAGAGATCCCTAGAGAGAACACGACAACCATCTCATTGTCATTCGATAAGCGATACAATGCCAACGTCCCCCCGACGACAAACGCGATCGGCAAGGTAAAAAACAGCAGTTCAGGGATGACAAAAAGATAGAGTTTCGCCATCTCCAGCAAGCTCAGCTGGATCACCGCCGTGTAGGTTGCGAGTTTGATCAAAAAGATGACCGAAGCGATCGCAAAGAGGGGCAGAAAGATCGAAAAAAACAAGATTGAGAGATGGGACAGGATGTAATGGCGTAATTTATCCATATATCCCCACCAAATAGCTGTTAACGTACGTATCGAACATCAAAACGATCCAGCACCCCATCGCTAAAAACGGGATAAACGGAAGCTCTTTGGACTCATCGCTCTCATCTCGTGTCAAGATCAATGCGGGGAGTGCCAACACGGCACCGATAAAGATGGCGACAAGCCCCAGTTTAATCCCTAGCAATGCTCCCATCGTTGCGGCGATCATAATGTCCGCTTCCCCCATCGCCTCTTTTTTGATGATGTAGGAGATGTAAAAGCGCAGTAGTGAAAACCCACCCGCAAAGAGCAGGGCGTTGGTGACGTTGTATCCGAACTGTTCTAGGGACGTTACGCTGAAAATAGCGACGGTGAGGGCGCCGAGGTTGAGGCTATCGGGTACCATTTTGTAGCGATAATCGATGGCAGAGAGGGCGAGGAGGAGATCAAAGGTGATTGCCACGCCGAGCGCTTGCGCGGTGAAACCGAATTTCATCGCGCTAAAGAGAAAAATAAGGGCGCTGAAGAGTTCGATCAGAGGGTACTGAATGGAGATCTTTGCACCGCAAAACGCACATTTCCCGCGAAGAAAGAGCCATGAGACGATCGGCACGTTGTGCCATGCGCGAAGCGGAGTATTGCAACTCATGCAGTGCGATGCGGGAAAGGCGACACTCTCATCACGCGGAATACGCAAAATGACGACATTCAAAAAAGAACCGATCAACGCCCCAAAAATAAATACAAATAGCAGTTCCATCAGTTTAATCCTCCGAAGCGTCTCTCGACGGTTTTAAATTTTTTAATAATCGATTCGAGTTCATCGGCACTAAATTCAGGCCAAAGGGTTTTGGTAAAGAAAAGCTCTGCATAAGCCGCCTGCCACATCATAAAATTGGAGAGGCGATGATCTCCTCCCGTACGGATGAGCAAATCGACATCATGAGTACAATCGAGAGCATTAGTCAGGGATTCTACCGTTATAGCTCCGTTCTCACGCGATGCGTTTACCGCACGGACGATCTCATCGCGCCCTCCGTAGTTGAGTGCCAGACATTGGGTTAGGGCATTACACCCCTCGGTGGCTTTTTGGACGTCGTCGATGACGTTGCGGAGTGATTTGGAAAAGATCGAGAGGTCGCCGATCGGCTCAAATCGGATATTATTATCCAGATAGGTGGAGCGTTCGCTTTTGAGGTATTTCTCTAAAAGTTTCATCAAAAATTCGACTTCGAGTTTCGGGCGTTTCCAGTTTTCGGTACTGAACGCATACAAGGTGAGTCGATCGATTTCGCTATGCTCACCGCAGTAGGTGGTGATGGAGCGTACGATTTCCGCCCCTTTCTCGTGTCCGTAGGTTCGATTCTTCCCCTGAGCCTCTGCCCAGCGTCCGTTGCCGTCCATGATGATCGCGATGTGGCGAGGCTGATTGCTCATAAACGTTCCGCTTCGTCTAAGAGTTTCAACGAGAGGGTGAGTTTGTCGCATGTAGGCAATGCTATGGTTGTGTCGGCGGTGATAAAATCGATGCGGTTCGTGTCGCTCCCGAACGGATTGCTCTCATCGATGATGTTGAGACACACGGCATTAGCTCCTTTGTTTACCAACAGGTTTTTCGCATTTTGGGTCGCAACGGCGGGATCGGTTTCTGCTTTGAATGCGACGGTTTTTATCCCCTCTTTGTTGCAGGTAGCGAGTAAATCAATATTTTGTTTCATCGAAATAGTCCATGACTCGCCGAGCATCTCTTTTTTGAGTTTTCCGCTTTGCGGATGGGTCGGGATGTAGTCGCTCACCGCAGCCGCCATAAACAAAAAAGGCTCTTTTTGGATCAGTGCGATCGGCTCATCGTGGATGAGGGAGGCTTTGGAAAGTTTCCCTTTTTTCGCGATACGGATGGAGTCGGTGAGATACTCCCCCATCTCTTCGGAACTTTCGACATCGATGGTGTGGATGGATGTCGGAAGATTGGACTCAAATCGTGTCGCGATCAGGTTCACATCCGCTCCGCGCACAAAGAGGGCAGTGGCGAGAGCGGATGCCATTTTACCGCTGGAACGGTTTGAGATGGTGCGGACATCGTCGAGTTTTTCGATCGTTCCTCCACCCGTGACGATGACGCGACGGTTGTTCCAAAATTCGTTTTTGAGTAGTTCACGGGCTGAACGCCAAAAAATCTCCAACGGTTCCGCCATCGCACCGTCCCCGACCACTTGACACGCCAGCTCTTTGGTCTGGGTTTCGATGATCTCATAATTGGCGATAGCGAGCATTTTTTGAGAGGCTTGAATCATCGGGTTTTGGATCATGTTGGTGTTGGCTGAGGGGGCAATGAGTTTGATCCCGGGATAGGCGAGGGCACACTGGGTGAGGATCGTATCGGCAATCCCGTTGGCGAGTTTGGCGATGGTGTTGGCGGTAACTGGGGCGATAACGACCAAATCCGCCCACTGAGCCATTTTAATATGGTTAAAATCATCGCCTGCCCATGATTCGTTGGTATCATCGAGGACGCGGTTTCGGCTGAGCGCTTCGAAGCTAAGCGGTGCGACAAACTTTTTGGCGGAGGGGGTCATCACGACCCGTACTTCGGCACCCGCTTTGATATAGAGGCGGAGGAGCTCGAGCGATTTATACGCCGCGATCGACCCTGTGACACCGAGGAGGATTTTTTTACCCGCTAAAAGGTTGGAAGGGATCTCCATCATTTCCCTTTGCCGAAAAATTTGGTGAAAAATCCCGCTACTTTACGGATCGGGGTGCGGCTGAGGATGAGGATGTCGCTCTCGTATTTCCCCGCTGTGACGGTGGTTCCTGCGGCGATCATGACGTTGTCGGCTATCTCTACGGGGGCGACAAGCTGGGTATCGCTTCCGACGAAGACGTTTTTACCGATGATGGTTTGGTATTTTTTGACGCCGTCGTAGTTGCAGGTGATGGTTCCTGCACCGATGTTGGTTCCCGAATCGATCACAGCGTCGCCCAGATAGCTCAAATGTCCCGCTTTGACTCCCGTGAGGGTCGATTTTTTCACCTCGACGAAGTTTCCGATATGGGTACCTTCGAGAACGCTGAGCGGTCTGAGATGCGCCAAAGGGCCTACGTCGGAATTTTTGACCGTGCTATCTTCGATAACACTGTGGGCTTTGATATGGGAGTTAGAAATAAGGGTATTTCCGCAGAGACGGACACCGTTTTCGATAATACACTCCCCCTCAAATGTAACT
>NZ_DASUIQ010000041.1:0-10478 GCF_036279695.1 Sulfuricurvum sp. | reverse complement strand
CGTCCAAGGGCATATCGATACCATCGGTGTGATCCGCTCCATCACCGACAACGGCAACAGCTACGACGTGATCGTCGATGTGGATAGTGAATTTATCCCTCTCATCCCACCCAAAGGTTCTATCACGATTGATGGGATCAGCCTCACCGTAAACGAAGTGATGGGAGGTGCTTTCCGCCTCACCATCATCCCGATCACCATGCGCGAAACGCTATTTGGCACTTATAAAAAAGGGACGCGGGTCAACATCGAAACCGATGTATTCGCCCGCTATATGCGCCATATTCTCACCTCATCGGCTAAAAAAGATCTCAGCTGGAATGATATTGACCATATCAGCGCGTTGTACTAACCATGAAAACGATTCAATGGATTATGATGGGGGCGTTTATTGCGGGGCTTGGGCTCTCTGTGTGGAAGCTCTACTATTTTTTCCCGACAAAACGGCTTGCCGATGATGACACGACTCCCGAATCGGTCGAACTCTTGGAGCGGATTATGGTCGAGTGTAACAGTGCCCACCCGAATCTCGATGAAGAGTCACTATTTCAACTGATGTGTGAACACCGCGAGTTTGATCCGAAACACTTTTGGCGTTTTAATGAAAATCGCCTCCGCCACCTCATCGCACACTATCGCCTCAAAGAGCCAGATTTTCGTCTTTAAGGCTTTGAGCATTCGGATTACAAGCGATTTTGTGCGCCATATCAACTTTCTCATATCCCTCTAAAGTACGCCGCGATGCAATCGTCGCATTCCGGTACCCCTCGCCCGTATTGAGATAAACATTAAAACCGTTTTCATAAAGCGCCAACCGAGTGGAGAGCGCCGTCGAGTAGGTTGTAACGATCCCCTCCTCTCCCATCAGCCGCGCCACATCGCCAAAATACTCTTGTGTCCAGAGGATCGGATTCGTTTGCGGACTAAATGCATCCTGATAGCACACATCCCATTCCCCCTCCAACTCTCTCATCGCAACACGCGCATCCATAATATCGACGGTAATCACCGTCCGCTCATCCTCATAGCCGCCGAGGGTTGCAATATCGGTGATGATATTTCGGTACGATTCAAAGATGTCGGGATAGGGGAAATCAACGAGGGAGGCAACGAGATCACCATCAAGTTCAGGGGAATAAATTTCGAGGGTCGTATCGGGGTAATAAGTGTCGCGATAATAAAGGCTCAGGAGGGTATTAAATCCCAATCCAAAACAGATGTCGATGATGCGGAGGTGATCTTTCTCACGGTGCAGGGCAAAAGCGGGTTCGATGTGTTTTTTGAGCGATTCATTGAGAGCACCGTCTTTGGTCGAATGATAGTGTTCATCATACTCACTGCTGTACGCCGTATAACTGCCGTCTTCACTTTGTACCCATTTTTTCATAGTCCATTACCCCACATGTGCATTTTTTTCGCCACTATCACATCACACCCCTCTATCAAATCACGAATCGTATTTGCTGCACGAAATTCCGATTTTTCCAACAAAGCCTCCACCTCCGATGTCTCCATCGCCCCACATTTTTGGACAATGATAACCTCAGCAGAGTTTTCGAGCGATCGATAGACGAGCTGTAACAGTTTCAGCGGAAGGGAATGCAAATGCAAAATGTCCTGAAGAATGATCGTCTCATAATCGCGAGTAGCCGAGCGGATGGGGGAGTTAAAATCTTTGATCGTATCGACTTTAGAAATGATCGGAGATAGGTATTGAGAATGTTCCCCCGGATAGAGGGAGAGATCGAGCGTTGCGTTAAAAGGTTCTAAATGGGTGCAAACCTCATCGATCAATCCGTCAGCATGAGAAGTTGCCACCAGAATCTTCATCTGAGGCGAAGTTTGAAACAGATCACAAAAAGAGATCATACGGATAAATCGTGCAGTTCTCTAAACAAATAGGCTTCAACGATGTCGTCTACCGTGCGCTGAGTGTGCGCGACCAACACCATCATCTGATTGTCGATGAACTCCATTACAGGTTCATAGTTGTTGGTGACGATAACCGCATCGAGCCACCCCTCGATTTCACTGCGGTCGGTGTAGAAATTGATCTCTACAACCCGCCCCTCTTCGACCTCGACGGTTGCCCAATGTGTTGCGGTTAGTATTCCCGTGAGCTCAGATTCCTGGGTATTGTCACCGTCCATCGGCAACAAAAGGAGCATTATTTCTCTACCTTCGTCAAATCAAGCGCTAACGCTTCGTTATCCATGATGTCGATGTCACGGCGGAGCACTTCGGTCGCAATCGCTTTGGCATCCTCCAGAGAGTGCATTTTGTACGTTCCGCATTGATAGACGTTGAGTTCAGGGATGTCGTTTTGACTTTTAACTTCGAGAATATCTTTCATTGACGCTTCCCATGCTTCGGCAACGACCTCTTCGCTCGGTGTTCCGATCACAGACATGTAAAAACCCGTACGGCATCCCATCGGAGAGATGTCGATGATCTCTGTACTCTCTGAGTTGAGATGATCGCGCATAAACCCTGCAAACAGATGCTCCAACGTATGAATCCCCTCAGGAGAGAGTGTTTTTTCATTCGGTTTTACAAAACGTAAATCGAAAACAGTAATGTCATCCCCTTTGGGTGTTTTCATCCCTTTTGCACGGCGAACGGCGGGAGCGGGCATAATGGTGTGATCTACGCAAAAACTGTCGAGTAACGGCATGAAAATCCTTGATTCTTTATATTTAATGGGAGCAATATTAGCATATTTTATCCCCTCATCGCTATAATTTGACCACTAATAGAAGGATCTAACATTATGACAAGCCTCTTTGAGCTTCAGATAGCCACCCAGTATGAAAACGACCCGCTGGGGATGAGAGTCTATACCTCTCAACTCTTGGGTCAAAGCAAAGAACTCGTTCTCCACGGCGGCGGAAACACCTCGGTGAAAATCGACAACACCCTCTACGTCAAGGGGAGCGGCTGGAATCTCGATACCATCGAAAAAGGGGGATTTTCTCCCGTAAATCTCGATGTGCTTTTAGAGATGGCGACACGAGAAAGCCTAAGTGACACCCAAATGGTTGCTGAACAGCGTGCCGCAATGAGCGATCAAAGCTTCCCAAACCCCTCGATCGAAGCGATCCTCCACGCTATCATCCCCTATACATTCGTCGATCACACCCATGCCGATGCCGTCGTCACCCTCACCAATACCCCTAACGGTAAAGCGTTGATTCAAAACCTTTACGGCGAAAGTATGCTCATTATCGATTACGTGATGCCCGGATTTGAACTGGCAAAACATATCTATGAGATTACCCGTAACATCGATTGGGAAAACCTTAGCGGGATGGTTTTGATGCACCACGGCGTTTTCACGTTTGATGATAATGCACAGCGTGCCTATGAGAAGATGATTGAGATCGTCACCGTTGCCGAAGCATATCTTGCCGAGCACGTCACCCTCGCCTGCGGAGACTGCGAGGGTAAAGGGGATAAATCTATCGCAGAAGCGGTGGGAATCGAAGTAGCAAAACTTCGAGGATGCGATCTCTTTCCTTTGTTGATCGACTCGCCCCGCGCTCAGCTCTTTAGCATCCTCCCCAACCTCGAATCGCTCGTTAAACGCGGCGGTTTGACTCCCGAGCACGTGATCCGTATCAAACCGTTCCCTGCCATCATCGCTAACGATAGTGCTGAGGGGATCGCTCAATTCGCAAAAGAGTATAAAAGCTATTTCGATGCCAATGCCTCGAGTGAGCATATCTGTCTTGATCTCGCCCCCCGCTACGCGGTGATCAAAGGGCTCGGAATCGTCGTACTGGGAAAAGATGAAAAAGAATCCCGCATCATCGGCGAGATCGTCAAGCACACGATTACCGCGATCCTCTCTGCCGAACAGCTCGGGGGATGGGGTTCGCTCACACTCGCTCAGATGTTCGAAATGGAATACTGGGAATTAGAGCAAGCTAAATTGAAGAAATAAACCACATCGTCATTGCGGACTTCACGTGCCCTTTAGGTTAGATCCGCAATCTTAGATCCTGAATCAAGTTCAGGATGACAGAAAATCAAAAATAAGGAAAAAAATGAAAATTACGAAGAAAGTGACCTTTATCGCCAAAGAAGAGCATATCGCAACGGTCAAAAAACTTTTAGAAGATATGGTTGCCCCATCGCTGAAAGAGCCGGGATGTCTGTTTTACTACATCTTCCAATCCCAAAACAATCCGCGTAAATTCTTCGCCGTTGAGTCGTGGGCAGATGAGGAGTCGTTAGAGGGGCACAAACACACGGAGCACTACGCGTACTACAAATCGCATTATGAACCGTTTGTGGATGATAAATATACGGAAGAGTTAGACCTTCTCGACGAGAAAGCTTACGGTTTCTAAATTCCGGGCGCCTTCCACATCGGCTCCAATGTCCCCTCACGGACTAATTCCATATGTTTAGAGTAGACTTTGAGCCACTTCTCTTTAATCTCACCATACTGCGCGTGATTGACCATGTTCGGCTCATACGTCCGCTCGATTTTGACGATATTTCTCCCCGCCTCTTCAAAACTTTTATAGACCCCTGCACCGATCCCGCATGCCATCGCTACACCCAGTGCTGTCGCCTCTTTAACGATCGGAACACGCACTTCTATTCCCGTGACATCGGCCAATATCTGCGACCATAATGTTCCGTTAGCCGCCCCGCTCGCAAACGTAATGGAGCTTGGCGATACGCCGCTAAAGCTTTTGATGTTTTCCAGATTGATCGCACTGACGATGCACGCGTTCTCTTCGAGAGATCGAAACATCGATGCGACGTTGTATTTGGACTCATCCAGCCCCAGTCCGATAAAAGACGGAGAGGCGTGTATCCACTCGCCGTAGTTCATCCGATCACTGAATATCGGGGTTATGCCGTACGAGCCAAGAGGAACATGTGAAGCCATTGCTTCAAGCTCTGCATAACTTTTCCCGCACCCAAAGGTATTGCGAAACCACCGCATCACCAGCCCCGTAAAAAAGGTGATCCCCTCCGCCTGAGACATACCGCGTACGACGTGCGGATTGACCCGTAACAGCATCTCATTTGAAAGTACAGCAGTACTTGGGATATTAACGACTTGTTGCCAAAAGCTCCCGCCGAGTACCACCGCATCACCGAGTGAAGATGCTCCCAGACCTGCCGTACCGATCTGCACGTCACCGCCACCCATAACGACGAGGGTTTCCCTACTTAATCCCGTCTCACGTGAAGCTTCTGCGCTGATATGACCCAAATCCTCTCCACTCTCTCGTATCGGGACAAACATATCTTTGAGTCCACATTGTACAAATTCTTGTTTATTCCAATCTCGACGTTGGAGGCTAAATGCTCCCGCCGTCCCCGCGTTGGATGGTTCAGAGGCTAACTCACCGCTGAGTTTGAACAGTATCCAGTCGCTGATCATCGTAAAATAGCGGGCTTTTTCATAAAGAGATGGACGATTGTTTTTCAGCCATAGCAGACGCGGTGCGGCAGAGAGGGCAAAGGTTTGCCCGCTGATCGCGTAACTCTCTGATTCCAATGAGGGAAATGTTTTTTTGAGATAGGAGACTTCCTCGCCTGAGCGTCCATCGACATTGGCTACGCCCCAAATTTCTCTTTTTTCACTGTCATAGACAACGATCCCCTCACGCATACTCGATGCCGATACCGCCGCAATCTCTAAAGCACTGATATTTGCAGTTGAGATCGATTCGCGGATACACCTTTTGGCAAGTTCCCATCCACGCACAAAATCGAATCCCATCGACCCAGCAACGCCCGCTTCGGCGATATGTTCCCACTCGTATTGGGCAATAGCTACTTGGTTTCCGAGGGTATCAAAGATGATGGATCGGATACTCCCCGTCCCCGCATCGATGACGAGAAAATAACGGTTCAACGCAACTCTTTCATATTTAAGAAGAGTTCCATCGGGAGACGTTTTTCGATCGTCCCTTCGATTGGGCGAATTTCGACATTACAAATCGTCTCTTTGAGTTCTTCGGCAAGTTTTAGAAGCTCTTCTTTGCTTTCGCGCTTTGCGATGCCGCGTGCGGAACATCCTGAATTGTTTAAATGGTTATAGGTCATTCTGTACATAAGATTATCCAATAGTTTTAAGTACTAGGATAAAGCAAAGAGAGTTCCATAAAATAAAAAGTGATAGGAGAGAAAAGAGGGGGGAGAGGGGTGTCGTTAGACACTTGCCTCTTCGCGACGTTGGAGATAATCCCATTTTGCGTCGATACGTTTTTGCCACTCATCGATAAGGTACTCATTTTGCTTGGTGAAAAGGTGTTTGAAACGCCCTTGAGCACCGAGATAATCACGTACCGGAACAATATTTTTCGGACGATACGTAATGTTAAGCTGTGTTCCGTCGATAATCTCATACAATGGGAAAACCAATGAATCGGTTGCCAAATCAGAGATATGAATCGTATCTTCAGGGGCAAATTTCCACTCAGTGGTACATGCTGACATCGCATTGATATAAACAGGGCCCTCTGCGGCAAACCCTTTTTGGATTTTAGCGACCATGTCTTTCCATTTGTTCGGAGCGACTTGTGCTACGTATGGAGCACCGTGTGCCGCCATAATCGCCATCATATCTTTTTTATTTTTCTTCTCACCGTAGCTGATACGTCCCGCAGGAGTCGTTGTTGCCGATGCACCGATCGGTGTTGAAGAAGAGCGTTGTCCACCGGTGTTTGCATAGACTTCGTTATCCAAACAAACGTACATCATGTTGTGTCCGCGTTCAAAACATCCTGAAATCCATTGGAATCCTATGTCGTATGTTGCACCGTCTCCGCCGAATGCGACGAATTTAGGGGTACGATCCGGTTGTTTCAAACGCCCTTTGGTTTTAAGCGCTTTGTACATCGCCTCAGCTCCCGCTACCGCAGAAGAACCGTTTTCAAATCCGATGTGAATCCATGAAGCATCCCATGAAGTATACGGATAAACCGCCGTACATACTTCCAAACAGCCTGTTGATGCTGCAAGGATCAAATCGTCATTCGTTGCGTTCAAGACTTCACGAACGATAATCGAGTGGGCACAGCCCGGACAAAGAAGATTAGCCCCTTCAAAACGGTCTGCCGATGTGGAGAACTCTTTGAGGTTTTTAATTTTTTTCATTTCTGACATAGGGGCTCCTTAGAAAAAAGAGAGTTTCGGTCCACGAAGACCGATGTACTGTTGCAATGGAGTTGTCGGTTTTGCCGCATCCGCATTGGCTTTAAGATCCGTAAAGATACTCACTAAATGGGCTTTGGTCAAGTCACGTCCACCCAATCCGTAGATGTAGTTGGTCAATACCGCTTTAGCATCGGTATTAAACAATGAACCTGATAGTTCATTGAACAATGCACCCATCGCACCGTGCGGGCTTGAACGATCCAATGCCGCGATCGCTTTGACATCTTTCAATGCCGCTGCGATTTGCTCTAGTGGCCACGGACGGAAAACACGGATACCGACGACACCCGCTTTAATTCCATGTTGAGAGCGCATCTCTTCTGCCACTTCACGCGCCGTTTCAACCGATGTACCCATACAGACAACCGCTACTTCCGCATCGTCCATATTGTAACACTCAACAAGGTTGTATTTGCGACCGCTGAGTTTTTCAAAATCATCAAACGCCGCTTGGATTTTCGGCAATACGGCTGTCATAAGTGCGTGTTGTTGACGCGCTTTGTGTTCGAAATGCCAATCTTCTTCCGTTTGAACCCCGTGAGTTACCGGATGATCCAAATCGAGCATATCGTTCATCGGTTTATATTCGCCGACAAAGTTAAATGCCACTTCATCGCTCAGGGTGTGTACCCCTTGTGCGGTGTGTGAGGTCATAAATCCGTCTTGGTTGACGATTGCCGGCAAACGGACTTCATGGTCTTCAGAGACTCTGAAAGCGATAAAGTTCAAATCGTATGCCTCTTGCGGGCAGTATGCACCCAATTGGATCCAACCGCTGTCACGCCCCATATACATATCGGAGTGGTCTCCGTTAACGTTGAGCGGTGCACCGATAGCACGGTTTACAAGATTCAAAACGATCGGTAAGCGCATACCTGATGCTGAGTACAATGTCTCCAACATCAACGCAAACCCTTGTGAACTGGTAGCCGTTGCAACACGTCCGCCTGCGGCAGCCGCACCGATACAACATGACATTGCACCGTGTTCAGATTCGGTCATAACGAATTCGCCGTCAACATAACCGTTTGCTTTAAACCCTGCGTAATTTTCTACGATAGGGGTCGATGGGGTAATCGGATATGCCGCAACAACATCCACTTGCACTTGGCGAAGTGCATTGCTTGCCGCCATATTCCCGTCCCATACCTCGATATCGCGTAGTTCGATTGTATCAGCCATTAGTCTTCCTTCACTTCAGCATCAGCTTTTTTCTCTTTTTTTGGCCACTCTGCGAGTGCCGCTTCTTCATCTTTTTGTTCCGGGAACATCAAAAGAGATTTCGGATTTGTCGGACATACTTGAACACAAATTCCGCACCCTTTACAGTGGTCAAAATCGATTCCGACCATTTTTTTGTCGCGTGAAATAATCGACAAATCGGGGCAGTAAACCCAACAAAACTGACAGTCAATGCAGTAGTCTTTGTTGAATAACGGCTTTTCAATACGCCAGTCAGCTACACTTGCCGTAAATGAGCTTGATTGTGAGTAAGGGCGGTTTTCAGGAAGTGTCGTTGCAATATCGCTTACAGCTCCCTCAAACGTACGGAGCATGGCACCGATTTCGAACTCATCCCATCCTTTTTTTTCCATCATGTGCTCCTTATTTCACTTCATCATACGCGCGTTGAATCGCGATCATGTTGGCATCGATAATTTTTTGAGGAAGTTTTTTAAGAACTTTAATCATACTCTCTTTGAAAAACTCAATGTCATACATACCCGATATTTTCATCAATGCACCGAGCATCGGCGTATTCGGGATCGCTTTACCGATCGTTTCTTGGGCTATTTTAATACAGTCTACGGTGTAAACTTTTTTCCCTGCAAGTTTCGGCTGAGAAGCGATTAGCTCTTCCGTACTCATGTGGGTTGTAACGATATAAATAGTATTATCTTTTTCGTTTGCCGTAATATCAGCAACATATACCAATGCCGGGTCAATAACTAAAACATAGTCAGGACTCATAAATTTCTCGTGGTTCATAACCACTTTATCGTCGACGCGATTATACGCTGTCATTGCCGCTCCGCGCTTTGCGGAACCGTAAAATGCAAATGCCTGTACATGCTTACCGGTGGTTGATACAACGTCAGCAAGACCTTTTGCACCGGTTACAGCACCTTGTCCGGCTCGACTATGCCATCGAATCTCTAGCATGAATTCTCCCTCTGACTTAAGTTTAAGTTGAATTTTATCAATACGTGTATTCTATGAAAGTTGCTCTTAAATGTAGCTTTTCACTATTTTAGACTCAACAATCCAAAGCTAAAATGTTACTTTCAGCCCCTCTGAGCGATAAATTTAACCGCTTCCAGCGCCGTGGGTTTTATAATATCCGTTAATGTTAGCAATTGTTCTTCTTTATCATACCCGCTGGTCACAGCGACACACTCTATCCCAGCCCGTTTCGATGACTCGACATCAAGACGCGTATCGCCGATCATCCATACCGATGAAATAGCTCCGCCCATTTGTTCCAATGCTGTTAAAATCGGCTCGGGGTGAGGCTTGTGATGCGTAACGTGCTCACTCCCTATCAACACCTCAAAATACCCCATCATCCCGAAGTGTTCCATCAGTTCACGCGAATAGAGCCCCGTTTTGGTCGTTACGATCCCCAAACGGGCGAACGATGCCGCTTCACGAACCGCCTCAATAGCATTCGGTAATAGGATCGTTTTTTGACGCGAAATTTCACGATAGTAGAGTTTATAGGTCGCCACATGCGACGCAACAGCGTGTGATTCTACGCCTACCCCCTCAAACATCGTCTCCAACGTATGCCCGATTTGCGAGGTTATCATCGTATCGCTCACCGATATTTTAGCCCCATGGGCACGAAGCGAGTGGTGAAAACTCTCTAAAATAGCCTCCGTTGAATCTATAAGGGTTCCGTCCAAATCAAACAAAATAATAGGCTTCACTATTGTTTCTCCCAATCGATGTAATCTTCCCAAATGCCATTGATCGTCGGCTTGATCCCTTTAACCCGACGGTTATAGACATTGATCTCGTTAGGGATAACCAAAAAGAGATACGGATTATCTCCCGCAATTTGAGCAAAAATTTGACGCTGCAATGCGGCTATTTTTTCGGGATCGGTAGAGCGTTCCATCTCCTCGATCAGTTTATCGGTACGCTGCGAATGGTATCCGACTAGATTAAATCCCCCCGCCACATCGCTATCACTGTGCCAAAGGGCGTACGGATCGGGGGTTAGAGACAACGACCACCCCAGCAATACGGTATCGAATTTGCGCGGAGATACCACCGTGTTTAAAAATGCC
>NZ_DASUIQ010000040.1:0-4133 GCF_036279695.1 Sulfuricurvum sp. | reverse complement strand
ATGACCGTTGGTAATAGGATCAAACGTTCCCGGGTAGAGGGCTATTTTATGCATCAGGATTCCATCGTTTATAAAGATTGTTCTCGATACCGAGAAGATCGAACCATTTGCCGATCATAAAATTTTCCATTGATTCCAGATCTTCCTGATCGCCGTAGTAGGCAAGGACGGGTGGGGCAATAATGACTCCTAGCATAGAAAGCTTATGCATATTTTCCAATGCGATAGGAGAAAAAGGGATCTCACGCGGTGCGAGAACCAAGGTGCGCCGTTCTTTGATCATGACGGCTGCGGCGCGGGTAATGAGGTTATCGGCGATACCGCAGGCGATTTTGGCAAGGGTATTCATACTGCACGGAGTGATGATCATCGCATCCGCACCGTACGAACCTGAGGCTACGGAAGCCCAAATTTCATCGTTTTTGTGGAGAATCAGGTTCTCTTCTTTTTCGAGAACAATTTGGGCGTGATCCGAGAGTATCAGATGTTTCTGTATCTCTGAGGGGAGGGCGCGGACGAGTTTAAGACCTAATGCCGCCCCGCTGGCCCCGCTGATCCCTACGACGATTTTCATTGTAATTCCACCCGATTTTCTCCGATTACTTTGGCTTTGACACGCTTGCCGTCATTTTTTTGGACTGTAATAATATCATAGAGTAGCCCCTCTTGCGTTGCCGTAGCAGCAAACTCCACGACAACAGAGTCATTTTTGACCTCAACGACCACTTTTTCATTTTTCAAAACGAGGGGGACGGTTTCAATGTTGCGAAGCGTTAAAAGCTGTCCTGCTCTGAGATTGGATCTAAAGCGTGAGGATTCTGAGGGAAGAGTGGCTAGCGGCGTATCGATAAACGAGGTAAAAGGGATTTGTTTGATCTGGGTATTAAAGCCGCTGATACGATCCCGACGTGAAACTTTTTGGTTGGTGTGGAGGATGTTGATAGTAGCGCGAACACTGTAGTCCAAATACCGTCTAATCCCCGTTTCATCAACGATATAAAAAGTCCCTTTAGCATTAGTAAACAGGTGCTCATCAAATACGCCGCGCCCCTTTTTCGGTAGAGACGTGAGATAACCTCTGGGCGTAATGATGATCTCTTCGATACGTATAGAGGGGTATTGCGCTCGTAAAAGAGACTCTAACTGATTTTTTATCGGGGTAAAATCGACGGGACTTTGTTGTATAAAATTGACATAACGCACTTTAGCTATATCGATTTCGACTCCGTTGAGTTCAAAGGTCTTGGCAATAACTTGCGCATTGATACGATATTGAGTTTTATCTTCAGGAATTTTCAGAAGCTCAAATTTTTTTGTAAGATCGGGAAATAAATCCGTGGAATAGAGGGTGTGATTGATATAGGTGTAATCTTCTTTAAGCTCATAAGCATTGAGCGTGAGAGAAAAGAGGAGAGTGAAAAAGAGTTTATTCATTAGAGAATTGTAACATAAGGGTATTTGTTTTTTATTTGCTTTACGTTATCCTCTAACAATTAAAACTTTTATAAAAGTAGCAGTATGTTTTTTAGAAAAAAAGATTTTTTATCCGAATTGGGTTCTGCTGAGCAAGATAGGATCCGTTTTGAACAAGTCGGAGTTGCCTATAAACAGGCTTTTGCTTCCATATTTCCACTCTTTTTAGGCGCTTCCATCGCGTTATTTTTGTTTTATAAGACCCGTGTTGCAATGTGGGTAGAAATTTGGTTTCTATTAGTCATGGCAACCTTGATATGGCGTATATGGGTGTTGATAGAGTACCGCAAGCATGTTGAAAATGAATCAACTAAACGCTGGGAGAAGCGGTTTTACGCCATGATGATTACCTCTGCATTGTTGTGGGGATGGGTTGCCCTTTTTATATTTCAAACTTCTAATCCGCTTCACCAATTTTTTCTCATATTTATGATTTCCGGGATTGCATCTATCGCATCCGGTACGTTGGCATCTCTTTTTGGATTATCAATACTGTTTTTAATTTTGCTTCTTGCTCCGTTATTCGTCGTAATATTTTTTCATGGCGGTTTAGAATTTCAAATGATGGGTATTTTGGTTTTAACCTTTTTTATCTTGTTGGTAAGTGCGGCAAGCCGAATACATAAAAATATCATGAGTGCCCTTGTCTCGAAAATTCTTCACGAAAAAGCGACGGCCGCACTGGCTCTTTCCGAAGAGCATTTTGAAACGATTTTTAAAGAGGCTCCGGCAGGGATTTTTTATTACAACTCCGATTTGATCGTCATTGATTCAAATATGGAAATGTTGCAAATTTTACGTATCGATCGAGAAGAATTTATCGGGATGGATCTTAAAAAACTCTCCGATAACTCTTTATATGAAGCGTTGGTGGAACCTATACACGGCGATAAAGGGTATTACGAGGGTGCATACACCTCAATGATCCAAAAACTTCATTTATGGATCACATTGCGTACATCACCGATGTATGATACGAAGCATAATATTATCGGAGGTGTTGCGATCGTTACCGATATTACGGAGCGGATTGTTGCCGAAGAGAAAGTAAAACATCAAGCCTATTACGATGCTCTGACCGATATACCGAACCGTATTTTGCTCAGAGATCGAATCGAACAATCCCTTGCTCACCATCGCCGTTATCGGAGTTTGATCGCGGTCATGTTTTTAGATTTGGATCATTTTAAAAGTATTAACGACTCTTTAGGTCATCATATCGGCGATATGATTTTGATCGAAACGGCATCACGGCTAAGTTCTATTTGTCGTGAGGGGGACACCGTATCTCGCTTGGGTGGAGATGAATTTGTAATACTACTGAATGAGCTAGGAACCGATCCTCATGTCGCCGCAACCCGTGCTGAAAGTGTTGCTGAAAAAATACACGCTATTTTAACCCTTCCGTTTGAAACGGGGCAGGTTGAACCGCTCATTACCAGTACGAGTATCGGGATTGCTTTGGTAGGATCGGATGATCAAAGTGCCGACGATTTGCTTAAATTTGCCGATACGGCGATGTATCAAGCTAAAAAAGAGGGGCGTAATACGACCCGATTTTACCAAGAGCAAATGGATCAGTGGATCAAAAAACGGCTTTTTATGGAAAATGCCCTCCGCCATGCTATCAAAAACAATGAGCTTGAACTCTATTATCAGCCTGTTATTGAGATAGCAACCAAAAGAATAATCGGAGCCGAAGCGTTGTTACGCTGGAATCACCCTGAGATGGGGTTGGTAATGCCTGATGAGATGATCTCGATTGCTGAAGAGAGCGGGTTAATCGTCCCTATCGGCGAATGGGTATTGCGTGAGGCATGTACACAGTTTGTTCGTTGGCGTGCAGATCGTGTCGGAAAATCTCATATCGAGCGTATCGCCATCAATGTCAGTGCGGTACAGTTTCGCCAAAGCGATTTTGTCGATAAAGTGATCCGTATCGTGGCAGAGAGCGGGATTGTCCCCTCCATGCTTGAACTTGAACTGACTGAGTCGATGATTATTGACAAGATTGATACCGTAATTGAGAAAATGAACCGATTACGAACGGCGGGGATAGGTCTTTCAATGGATGATTTCGGTACGGGGTATTCATCACTTGCGTATTTGAAACGGCTTCCGTTTACGACATTGAAAATTGATCGAAGTTTTGTCCGCGATATTATGTTGGACAAAGATGATGCCGCTTTGGTTGAGACGATTCTCTCTATCGCCTCGATTTTTAATCTCGATGTCATTGCAGAGGGTGTGGAGACGATTGAGCAGTTTAACTTTTTAGAAAATCACGGATGTTCCTATTTCCAAGGCTATTTGTGCTCTAAGCCGGTTCAGGTACCGACGTTTGAAGAGCTTCTCAGCTACGATGTCCAGAGCTGTCACACACGCAGATAGCTATACGATCTCTTGGGTGCGTAAAATCGCTTTATCGATATGATCGACGATGTTTTCTTCCCCGATCTTTTCATCGATATGCGATTGTGAGATAAAGCGTCGAACTTGCGGATTGACCCCTGAGAGGATCAATACCGTTTGGTTCTGAGCGAGCCTCTCATGCAAAATTTCAAGGGCGTGCAAACCTGCCGCATCGATGAGGGGAACGTAGCGCATTCGTAGAATAAACACCTTTGGTGGGGTTTCAAACAGCAAGAGGGTATCGACCA
>NZ_DASUIQ010000039.1:0-18997 GCF_036279695.1 Sulfuricurvum sp. | reverse complement strand
AGGCTTTTGTCATGTTAGTGCGATTCCAAATAGAATAAATAAAATGAGTGATATTCCGGCTGCAATCAGAGCATACGGGAGCTGAGTTCGAGTGTGTTCTTGGACGCTGCATCCGCTCGCCATGGCAGAGATAATGGTAGTGTCGGAGATAGGGGAGCAGTGATCGCCGAAGACTCCGCCCGATATGGCCGCGCCCATTGCCAGTGCGATCGGAGCATCGAGACCGACAGAGAGGGGAATCGCGATGGGGAGCATGATACTAAAGGTGCCCCAACTTGTCCCCGTTGCAAAGGCGATAATCGCCGCCAGAACAAAAATAGCCCCCGCCAAATACTCTCTAGGGAGATAATCACCGATAAACGAGGCGAGATATTGCCCCACGTGCATATCCGAACTCACTCCGCCGATGGCAAAGGCAAACAGCAAAATAGCGGCTATCGGAGCCATTGATTTCGCTCCGCTCAAAGCGGCAGATAAAAACTCACGGGTAGTAAGAGCATTTTTAAACCGGTAATATCCCAGCATCAGTATCAAAGTGATGAGAAGGGTGTAAAAGATAGAGGTTGAGCCTGAACCTTTGAAAATATCTCCCTCTCCCGTGATAAACATAAAAGTAATGACCCCTCCGATCATCCACGCCATCGGCCATAAAAATAGCCCAATATCTCCCTTTGCATCCTCACATTCGATTTGGGGAGGGGTAATAGCCGCATGGCGCATGGGACCTATATCGATCTCATACCACACGGCGATAAAGGTGACGATGAGAGCCATAAAGGCATAAAAATTAAAGGCGATGGATTGAACTAACCATGTCGCACTCTCTCCCGCAATCAGCCCTGCGGTGATTTGTCCCCCGATCAGTCCGAGTAAAAGGGCACCCCAACCGTTGAGTGGGATCAGTGAGCATACGGGAGCTGAGGTCGAATCACAGACAAAAGCGAGTTTGGCACGACTGATTCCGTGACGATCACAAAAAGGGCGCCCGATGGCACCCGCAACGAGTGACGTGATGGAGGATTCGATAAATACGATAATCCCGGCGATAAAACTGGGCATCAGCGCACCCCGTTTGGTTTTGACAATAGAGCGTTTAACGCTCAGTTCATGTACTAGACCGTTGACCCCGCCGCTTCGCTCAATAAGGGTCATAACCGAACCCACCATGATCGCAAAAGCGAGGGTCTTGAGTACCCACCCCTCACTCAGTAGTCCTCCAAAACGCTCAAAGCCTAGGATAAGTCCAGTAAGGGGATGAAAATCGGCAATAATAAACTCACCGACGAGAACCGCCATAGCGAGTGCAATAAAAACGGAACGGCTGAAAAAAGCGAGGAGGATAGCGATGAGCGGAGGGATTAACCCTAAAATTCCATATTCTATAAGAGATCCTTACAATATCATTTGCAGACGCATAATTCCGGCACGGTCGAATTGCTCTTTATAGTACTCGCTCCGTTTTTCATCGATAACACTGAATCCCAATTTTTTGTAGATCATTTCATTCTCTACAGAGCCGATTTCGATTGCCGTTTGGACTTTGCGGTACCCTTTGAGACGGGCGGTGAGCATACTTTTTCCGATGAGTTCTTTAAAGACGTCAAGGCTTTTAAACTCCGGCTTGATCAGCATAAAATCGAGGACAAACGTTTTGTTGTCTACTTCCCCCTCGCACAGTAGATACGCGGCGATCCGTTCGTGATAGGTTTCATCAAACCCGATCTCTTCGAGCGCTTTGGAAAAAATTTCATGGGTAGCGATACGGGGTTCGTATCCGCAGATGGTTCCGGCAAGTGCACCATCGGAGAGGGCGATAAAAAAGTTGGAGAAGTGACAATAACTTTTGGTGTTTGTGAGGGATAAGCGTTTGAGATTGTCTAAAAGAGCTTCATTATCAGAGGTATTGAAAACCAGATCGAACAATCCGATTTTCTTTCCTCCACGGGAACTTTCCAACAATGCTTGGGCAATAATGTCAATATCCGCCTCCGTTGCTTTACGAACCGTTATTGCCATTATTGCCTCACTCTTGCGATTTTCAATATGCTATACTACCTAACTTTAAAATAAACTAAGAAAAATGAGATGTTGAAAATAACTTTGTCCCTTTTCCTTTCGTCTTCACTTTTTATGGTCGTTGCATCAGAGCAATTGGTAGTGGTACTCTCAAGCGAGCTCAATGCGACTAAAGCGTCGATGCAGCGGTATGAGAAGCAAGAGCAGTGGGTTAAAATCGGCGATCAAACCCCCGTGACGCTAGGACGAAGCGGTTTGGGATACGTTGCGTTTAAAGAGCCTCTTAAAAATGAGGGAGACGGGCGCTCTCCCGCGGGAGTATTCCCCATTACGGCAGCGTTCGGTTACGATCAAAATACGACGTTTAAACTTCCCTACTGGTATGCGGACGACAATCTTTATTGTGTGGATGATATAAATGACTCCCGCTATAACAAAATGCTCCGTATTTATGACAAAAGTTCTCTCCCCTCTAGTTACGAAACGATGCACCGATCCGACGGTGTTTATCGCTACGGCGCGGTGATCGGATACAACGATACGGCACAACGCGGTCGCGGTTCATGTATTTTTATCCATCTTAACCATTCGGACAAGCATCCTACATCGGGTTGCAGTGCGATGGATGAAGCGCCGCTTCTTGAATTGCTTAAATGGTTAGACCCTGTGAAAAAGCCGCAGATAGTGCAAGTGTTAAAAAGTGAATGTGGGAAATACCGAGAAGAGTTCGAGGGGATAAAGTGTGAGTAAGTGTCACTCCCGCGAAGGCGGGAGTCTAGCTGGATTCCCGCCTTCGCGGGAATGACGATGTGTTAGTTGTTAACAACATCCACTTTAGGAGTTTTTGCTGTAGAAGCCGGAAGCATCGGATAAACGACAGTCGGTTTTTTACCCTCTAGCGCTTTTAGGAATGTTTCGATCTCAGCTGTCTCTGTATCGCTCAAAGTAACACCGAGTTGGATACGCCCCATCTCTTTGATCGCTTCGTTAAGCGTTGCCATTTGTCCGTTGTGGAAATACGGGGCGGTTTGTGTCACGTTACGCAAAGTCGGTACACGTACCATACCGTTTTTATCCCCTTTGAAATCTCCTACGTTCATGTGTTTATACGGAGCGACCACACCGAAAGCCTGCATGGTTCCACCGAGTGCGATGTCGTTGTGACAGGTAGCACACCCTTTGGTAATAAAGGTTTTAAGCCCTTTTTGCTCCGCAGTACTCAACGCATTTTTCTTCCCGTTCAAGAAATCATCATAGCGTGATGGAGTAACGAGAGTGCGCTCGAACACGGCGATGGTATCGGCTACTTTAGCAAAATCGATTTTGACATCTTTACCGTACGCTTTTTTGAACATAGCGACGTATTCAGGCATTGAGTTAACTACACCTTCAACAAATGCTTTCGGTGCTGCCATCTCAGGTCCCGCTTGGATCGGTCCTTGAGCTTGGTCTTCGAGATGAGGTGAACGCCCGTCCCAGAACTGTTGGCTGTAGAATACGGCATTGTAAACTGTCGGTGAGCTCAAACCGTGCGGATTGGAGGTCCATTTGTGTCCGATTGCCGAAGCCATACCGTCTGTTCCGCCGATAGCGAGGTTATGACAGCTGTTACAGCTAATCAAACCGCTTTTAGAGAGGCGTGGTTCGAAATAGAGCATTTTCCCCAGTTCCGCTTTAGCCGAAGTGGTCGGATTTTTTGGATTAGAGGTGAGTTTTTCAAGAGCTTTAGCGGATGAGGGGATCGGTTTTAAACCGGCGGATTTGGCTTCATCTACGAGCGAAGCGCCCATAACCGATGTCGCAACGATTGCGGAAAGAAGTAATGTTTTCATGGTGAATCCTTGTGGTATTTGGATTAGGAATGAAAATTGTAGCACAATAACCTAAAGGAAAATTTTTATCCTTTAGTTAATGCGACTTCTTGCATTACCGTTGAGCGTTTCGAGTGTTCCAGTCGTCGGCACGCTGATTCAAATGCCCCACTTTCGCCCACGAGAATGCAATGTTTTTTTGCCCGTGTGAGCGCCGTATAGAGGAGTTTGGTATTGAGCATAATGTGGTGTGAAAAACTCATCACCATCACAACCTGCTCGTATTCCATCCCCTGAACTTTGTGGACACTCAATGCATAAGAGAGGTTCAGATAATCGCTGATTTGATCATATTTATAGTGGACGATCAGCTCTTCATTGGGGTAATAGACATAACAGAGTTCCTCTTCCTCATCGAGTCGGAAAATAAGACCGCACATCCCGTTAAATATCCGCCGCTCACTCGGATCATTTCTCTCTTTAAACTCTTCTGGGGTCGTGGAGGGGAGGTTTTCATTTTTGGTGTGCACCACTTTGTCGTGGAGCCCAAACTCCCCTTTGAGCGTTTTGACTTTTTTCTTCGGATTCGGGTTGAAATAGCTTTGCAACAAGAGGTTGAGATTATCGACCCCCAGTGCATTGCCTCTCATAGGTGAGATCACCTGAAAGGCACTGAGGTATTCGCGTATCTGTTTGGATTCGAGCTTTTCGCGCGACTCAGAGAGATATTTCAAAGTGACATCGGCGATAGCCGCCAACGTATTGTGGGCGTGGGTTTTGAGTACCTCTTCGAATTCGGTTGCCGTGAGAGAATTTTTGAGGGCATAGCGGTTGGGGAGATCGACATTCAAAAAGGTAAAGTCTTCATAGCTCTCTTGATAATTGGGGATTATCCCTTTTCGAACCTCGTTGGCGATCAGGGCGATTGCTTGATCGGGGCTTTGGCGGTAGATTTGGGTGAGCATCACCGTCGGGGCGAGGTTTAGGGCAATCGCATCGCTAAGCGGACTTCCCGCTCCGATAGGGGGGAGCTGTGCATCATCGCCGACGATAATCACCGTTGCATCGCGATCAATCTTCGCCATCAGCCGTGCAAAGAGCATCGAGTTGATCATCGAGGCTTCATCGATCAAGATCACCTGAAAAGGCATCGTGTCGTGCGATTCGAATCGCACCAGCAGACTTTGAATCGTAGAACTTTGATAGCCGCTGCGCTCCCGTATCCGTTGAGAGGCGATACCGCTCAAAGCACACGTCATAATGAGGCTCGGTTCATGGCGGGTGGATAGCAGATCGAGGAGCGCTTTGGCGGTAGTACTTTTCCCCGTTCCGGCGTACCCGACAAGCAAGATAAGTCCTGCACCGCGATTAATGAGTTCCAAGGCGCTAAATTGCTGTTCACCGAGGGTGAGAGCATGAGCTTCACAAAATGCTCTTAGATCATCACAAAGAGGTTCATGCGTATTTTTACCTCGACGTTTAAACTGCTCTATCAGGAGTGTTTCGGCTTCATAAATTCGGGTTGGGGAGAGTTTGGAACTGGGGAGTAACGTAATGCTCCCCTCTCGCAGACGGTCATCGAGTGCCTCTTCGTAGGTACGTTGATCCCCTAATGCTACGAGGAGATCGAGTTTGGCAAAAAGGGCATTTTTTTCGATACAGCTGTTCCCCTCAGAGTCGCAGTATTCACTGAGGGTATACTCCATTGCCGCTTGAATACGCCGCTCATCATCCGCGCTTAGCCCCATATTCAGGGCGATCTCATCGGCTTTTTTAAACCCGATCCCGTTGATTCGCATTAGGCCGTAGGGGTTGTGTTTGATCGCTTCGATAGGATCTTTGAGCTCTTTTAACGCTCCGGCTATGAGTCGCAGAAGCGCGGGGGTGACTCCGTAGGGAGCCAAAAATTCTCCCAATGCTCTCATGGAGCGAAACTGCTTCCATCCGCTGGAGAGTTTGAGAAGACGCTTCTCATTCATCCCTTTGATTTCGAGGAGGCGATCACAATCGTTATCCAATATATCGATGAGCCCCTCGGTTCCGTACTTCTCGATCAGTTCGGCAGTGAGTTTTTTGGTAAAGCCTTTGACGACGCGGTTGAGAAAAAAGAAGAGTTCGTTTTGGTTGACGATGAGACTCTGGGCTTTAAACGTCCGCCCGTGCTGAGCGTGTTCTTCCCATGAACCTTTGAGGGTCACCGCCGCATCTTTGAGATTATCGACATCGCTCTCGTAGTAGTGGGCGCTGATTTTATCCCCCCCTTTGAGCGCGGCGATGAAAAAGCCGTTGTTTTGGTAGATGATCCGATCAATCTGACCGATGAGGGTTTGCATCACGCTTTTACGCGGAGGTTTCTTTCCTCTTCTTGTGATTTATACAACTCTGCACACCCTTTGGCGAGTTCACGGATTTTGAGGATGTAGTTGGCACGTTCTGTTACCGAGATCGCTTTGCGCGCATCGAGGGTGTTAAACGTATGGGACGCCATCATGCACAGATCATACGCAGGGAGGGGAAGCTCGGCATCGAGGCACCGTTTGCACTCGGCGGCTTTAGCTTCAAACTCGTGAAAAAGCATTGCCGTATCGGCGATTTCGAAGTTGTATTTTGAAAACTCGATCTCACCCTCTTTGTGGATGTCGCGATAGAGGGTTTGTCCGAATTTATTCTCGCTCCATACGATGTCAAATACCGTGTCGACTCCCTGTAGATACATTGCCAGACGCTCCGTACCGTAGGTGATTTCAACGGCTACGGGATCACACGTTACTCCGCCCACTTGCTGAAAATAGGTGAATTGAGTCACTTCCATACCATTCAGCCACACTTCCCAGCCCAAGCCCCAAGCGCCGAGCGTCGGAGATTCCCAGTTGTCTTCAACGAAACGGATGTCATGATCTTTGAGGTTTAGACCGAGGTATTCGAGACTTTTGAGATAAAGCTCTTGGATATTCTCAGGACTTGGTTTGATGAGGACTTGAAACTGATAGTAGCTTCCCAAACGGTTCGGATTCTCTCCGTAACGACCGTCTGTCGGGCGTCGGCTCGGTGCGACATAGGCAACCGACCACGGTTTGGAATCGAGTGAGCGAAGAAACGTTGCAGGGTGAAAAGTCCCCGCACCGGCGGCAATGTCATAAGGCTGTACTATGGCACACCCTTGGTCGTTCCAAAATTGTTGAAGTTTTAAAAGCATATCACCGAACGTAATCATACATATTTCCCGTAAAAAAAGTTCGCTATTATAACTCAGTCTATCTTACAGACAATAGAACCGATCTCGTGGCCCAGCGAAGCGGCAACAACGGAGCACTTTACTTTGAGTAAAAAGCAGATATTACGCCGCTTTTGCGGAGTCATACATTCATAATTTCCCATCCCTTTGGCGATAATCAGATCGGCATGATCAAAGAGCTTTCGGGCTTCAGCGGAAGCGAGTTCATAGACAAATCCGGGAGTCGGAACACCGCTATCCATGAGGGTGCATATTTTATCGATCCCTGCTTCCTGTGCCTCTTTCATGGTGACGTCATTGATGATCGGTTTTCCCCGTACCAAATAGGTAACATGGATGTGCGGATAGAACTTTTGGAGAAAGCGGATCGCCAATGCATCAAAGAGGTGTTCTCCCGCATTGTCCCCGATATAGAGGAGTGTTTTTGCCTGTGAGAGGGTAGCGCGCAACGTTTCGGTATCATCGTGGGCAAAGGGGATATTAAAGACCGACATAATCGCCTCATGCAGATCAAAACTCACTTCGGCGGCGAGATCGATCACATTGCCGACTACGGCAGTTTTGAGGATAGCGATGAGCGGATCATCACTGTTTTGGATCGTTTCTTCTAAAAAAGGGGTATAGGTTTTAGCCTGCGCTGAGGCGTGTTGTTTTTGCTCTTCGTACAAATCATCACTCTGAGCGAGAATAGCCATTTGCTCGTACAGCGGTGCGGCGATAACGGGCGGTGAGAGGGTAAAATCGGCATTTTGAAGAGCCGTTTCGACGTAGCTGATTATCTGCTTACTAAGCGTTTCGTCGGCATGGATTGCTTCGCAAACTCTTTTGCTCTGGGCAGTGATACACCCTATACATTCGCTCTGGATCGTCATTGAGCGGCGTGATCGTCGATGACTTTGCCCCACATCAGTTTGTATTTACGGCGCATAAACTCTACCTCTTGTTGAGAGAGTTTGAGCTGTTCGGTGAGGGTAGCGATTGTGTTTCGATCCTCTTCATAGAGCTCTTGGAGAGAGGAGAGGGCGTCTTTGAGAAATTCGTTCTCATTTTTGATCGATTCGATCGTCTCCTCTTTGGCTACGAGGACTTTTTCATGAAGGTTGATGATAGTACCGATGGTTTTTTCGACGAAATTGGCACCCAAGGTTACATCAGCTTGGGAGGCACTCATCTCTTGCAGGGTTGCAGGGACAATACCCGCCATCCCCTGACCCGGATCGATGATCACTTCACCGTCTTCGATAAGGGTAGTGAGCTTTCCGCGAACGATCAGGGCTTCAACAGCACTGCGATCCATATTTGTCATTTGTGCGTATTCGTCGATACTCATCCAACCTTGCATACTCCACCGCCTTCAAATTTTAAATAGTATAGCAAAATGCGTACCCTAATTATAAAATAGTCTCGATCTCTAATGAATCCATTTCCACTTTTTTCGCTTTGGCGATACGATCTTCTTGGAGTTTCATTCGAAGCTCTTCGTTCTCTAACGCTAAAATCTGCATTGCTAGATACGCGGAGTTGATCGCCCCCGCTTTTCCGATAGCGACGGTAGCTACGGGCATACCTGCAGGCATTTGAACGGTAGAGAGGAGTGCATCGATACCGCTGAGAGCCGATGCGCTCATCGGGACACCGATAATCGGTTTGATCGTTTTGGAAGAAAGAACACCTGCCAAGTGTGCCGCCATACCGGCTGCTGCGATAAATACCTGTGCCCCTTTTGCTTCTGCCGCGAGAACGTACTCTTTGGTACGCTCCGGGCTTCGGTGCGCTGATGAGATGATAAGCTCGTATTGAACACCGAACTCTTCGAGGGTCTCTGAACACGATTTCATGACATCAAAGTCACTTTTGCTTCCCATAATAATTGATACGAATTTCATTGAATTGACTCCTTAGGTTTTGAAATTAACATTTGGTAACTGTCCCCATATCTTCGGTGGCGGGGATACGGAAAAAGGTGAAATGAGGCAGAGCGCACGGCAGTTTAAAGCGGTTTAGATTTCCGCTGTGGACTTGATCCCAAACTTTGCCGTTTTCAGCGAGGAGCTGTTTAAATGAGATGTGCCACTCACCGTTTTCTTCCCAAACTTTTCCGATCTCATTATCGATCGGTTCTAGGAGACTCCCCTCAGGGAAGACGAGTTCCATGGTATCGTTCGGGAAAGTTTTGTATTTACACTCGAAATACTCTCCCGACTCATCGACGATGCCGCTCACCTGATGGGTCCCCATCATCATCGAATAATCGAGATTTTGAGTATCGTTTTTTTCAAAAGGGCGGTTGATGAGATAGGCGTCGGTAAATCCCCGATTTTGCATCGTATTTAGCTCTTTTTGATAGCGTTCAGGGTCACTTTTTCCCTCGTAGTAATCATTGATCGCACGGCGGTAGACTTTTGCCGTAATAGCGGCATAGTAGGGTGCTTTAGTACGCCCTTCGATTTTGAGCGAGTCGATGCATCCCGCATCCAAAATCTCTTTGATGTGGCTTGCGAGATTGAGATCTTTGGAATTCATGATATAGGTTCCGACCCCTTCATCTTCAACGAGTTTGAAGAGGGTTCCCGTCTCCGGATTGGCGGCATACATCTCATACGGAAAGCGGCAGTCATTGGCACAGCTTCCACGGTTCGGTACCCGTCCGCTTTGGAGTGTCGAGATCAAACATCGGCCGCTGTAGGCGAAACACATCGAACCGTGTACGAATACTTCGATCTCCAAATCGGGGAGCTCTTTTTTGATCTCTTTGAGGTCTTTGAGCGAAATTTCCCGTGCGGCGATGATGCGGCGCGCCCCCATATCGTAGTACACCTGAGCGTCTAGGACATTCATAACATTGGCTTGCGTTGAGAGGTGCAAGGGTATCTGAGGTGCAATCTGGTGGGCAAGTTTCAATACACCGGGCGTTGCGACGATAAACGCATCGGGCTTGAGTGAAGCCATAGTGGCAATATGCTCTTTGAGAAGTTTGAGTTGGGAATTAAAAGGAAATCCGTTGATCGTGACGTAGACTTTACGGCCTCGTGCGTGGGCGTAGTCGATCCCCTCTTTGAAGCTCTCCAAATCGAACTCTTTGCCCGAACGGATACGGAGCGAGAAGTGGCTCACACCGCCGTATACGGCATCTGCCCCGAAATCGATAGCGATTTTTAATTTTTCTAAATTCCCCGCAGGGGAGAGGAGCTCGACTTTTTTCAATATGACTCTCTTGTGGTCAAAAATAGTGAGCAGATTGTATCGTTTTGTTTATTTATTTTTGCCCAAACGAAGCAAGTAATGCTTCGATATCATCACTGCTTACGACATCTTCGGTTGTTGTATCACCGTGGATGTGAACCGCTGAACTTACCCGTTTGCTATCATCGATTTTTCCGGAAAATAGGTGGTTCATATAGGTTGAGAGGGCACGCATAACGTTGATAACCCGCTCGATTTTTTGACGATGAATATCTTGGTATTGCATAATATCCATGATGTTCATAATGGTGTCTCCGCCGTTTTGAAGCATCTCTAAAATATCGTTAAGCCCTTGTGATGCGTTTTCATTTTCAGCCAATTGAGTTTTAAATGCTTCAATATGTGGGAATTTCTCACTTAGGGTGCTAAAGAGGTCTATATTGCTTTTAATAATCGCTTGGAGTGCTTTGACATCTTTTTCCCCTTTGCCCAGATCATTACTGATCCCTTCGATGAGGTCAAATATTTGAGTCGCTTTTTGTTCACTCTCTTTGGTGACATCATCGAGCTGATGCACCATCTTGTTGTCATCCGTCGGCGGTGGCGGCGGCCAGCTGTGCAATGCGGAAACACGGTATTTATCAACATCGGTTTCATTGTAGTATTGATGTTCTTGAGGCTCTTCTGAAGATTCAGGAAGTTCGGCCGTTTCTTCTGCTTCTTCGAACCCGACATCCAAATCTACATCACCATTCATTAGCGCATCTAACTCTTCTTGCGTCATGATCTCTATCCTCAACGATTTTTTTAAAATTGCACTATAATAACATTAAAACGATAATTTTTTCTTAGGGAATATTTATGAAAGTTGATCTTCATAACCACACGGTGCTATGCAACCATGCTACAGGAACCGTAGCGGAGTATGTCGAAGCCGCTATCGCATGCCAAACCAAATACTTCGGATTTTCCGATCATGCGCCGATGCATTATGATCCTACGTACCGGATGCGTTTTGACCAAATGGATGTATATGAGTCTTGGATAAAAGAAGCGCAAGAACAATATGGCTCAAAAATCACCGTTTTACTGGGGTATGAGATCGACTATCTCCCCGGATATATGGAGGCGAGTGTATTAGATCGACCGTGCGATTATTTGATCGGAAGCGTCCATTTTATTGACGATTGGGGGTTTGATAATCCAGAATTTATCGGGCGATACGCGGGAGCGGATATTGATGAAATTTACCGACGTTATTTTGCATTGGTCGAATCGATGGCGATGAGCGGGAAATTTGATATTGTCGGTCATTTAGACCTTCTCAAAGTGTTCAAATATCTCCCGACTAAAGATATTCGTCTATTGGCAGGTGGGGCATTGGCAGCGATTAAAAAAGCGAATATGTCGATAGAGATCAATGTCTCAGGATACCGAAAACCCATTAGCGAAGCTTACCCGTCTCCTCTTTTGATGGAGCAAATCGCCGAATTAGAGATACCGATTACGTTCGGTTCGGATGCCCACTGCAAAGAGCAGGTAGGTTTATACACAGAGCAAGTCGAAGCATTGGCACGTTCCGTAGGATATGACAAATGTGCCCTTTACCGTGGCAGAGATCGAGAAATGATTAAATTTTAACCACTCTACACTCTTCATTTTTTGTCAGAATTTGCTATACTGCTTTCACTTTAATATTTTCAGGAGTTTTGCATGGGTAAATTCGTAAACAATGTCGACGAGTTTTTCAGTTTTTGTAAAGAGAACGATGTTCAATTTGTTGATTTTCGCTTCACCGATATGAAAGGGACATGGCACCACGTTAGCTATCGCATGAGTGCGGTTAATGCAGGCCATTTTACCGGCGGTTTGCCGTTTGACGGTTCGTCTATCGATGCTTGGCAGCCGATCAACCGTTCGGATATGTTGTTGAAACCGGACGCAGAATCTGCGTTTATGGACCCTTTTACCGCTGATCCGACCATTATCGTTTTCTGTGACGTTTATGATATTTACAAAGGACAAGCTTACGAAAAATGTCCTCGTGCAATCGCTAAAAAAGCGCTTGAGCACCTTGCAAATGCGGGTGTCGGTGACGTAGCTTATTTCGGACCTGAAAATGAATTCTTCGTATTCGACGATGTTAAAATTCGCGACGAAGTAAACTGCTCATACTACGAAGTGGACACTGAAGAGGGTTCATGGAATGATGCAAAAGATTTCAAAGACGGTTTCAACACCGGTCACCGCCCACGTACTAAAGGCGGATACTTCCCGGTAGCGCCGATCGATACTATGGTTGATCTTCGTGCTGAGATGATGTTGGCATTGGAACAAGTTGGTCTTGAAGTTGTTCTCGGTCACCACGAAGTTGCACAAGGTCAAGGGGAAATCGGTATCGTTTTCGGAACCTTGGTTGAAGCGGCTGACAACGTTCAAAAACTTAAATACGTTATCAAAATGGTTGCTCACCTTAACGGCAAAACCGTTACTTTCATGCCTAAACCGCTTTACGGAGACAACGGTAACGGTATGCACGTTCACCAATCAATCTGGAAAGACGGCAAAAACACATTCTACAAAGAGGGCGGTTACAGCAACTTGTCTGAAACAGCATTGCATTATGTAGGTGGTATTTTTGCTCATGCTCGCGCGGTTGCGGCGTTCACTAACCCATCAACTAACTCATACAAACGTCTTATCCCTGGATTTGAAGCACCGTCAATCTTGACATACTCAAGCCAAAACCGTTCTGCTTCTTGCCGCGTTCCATACGGTGCGGGTGAAAAAGCAACACGTATCGAAATGCGTTTCCCAGATTCAACTTCATGCCCATACCTTGCGTTTACCGCAATGTTGCTCGCAGGTCTAGATGGTATCAAAAACAAAACTGTTCCGGTTGGACCGATGGACGAAGATTTGTTCGAACTCACGTTGAATGAAATCCGTGAAAAAGGTATCCAACAAATGCCACACACACTACGTGGTGCATTGGAATCATTGATCCGTGATAACGACTTCTTGAAACCGGTTATGACTGATGAGTTCATCGATACCTATCAAAACTACAAATTTGAAACACAAGTATGGCCTGACGAAGCTCGTCCTACTGCGTTCGAATTCAAATCTACTTACTCTTGTTAATCTTCTGTGTGGGGTGAAAGCCCTGCACGCTTTTTCTTCACTTAACTAATACATATTTTTTTATTTGTCCTTTTCTGTTTAGTCAGAAAAGTACCAAAAGATCATACCGTGATCCAAGAACGCTCATTCCTCTCGGCACTGCTGCCTACGGAATGGCTCTATGAGTTGGATCACTGGAATTTTATAATAATGCCCTCACACCACACCAAGAGCAAGGTCGTGTGCAGTAGTGCACAAACGTACCGCCAGCGTTTTGGTGTGAGGGCGATTTTCTTTTGCTACTTTTCTTGTTAAAAAGAAAAGTAGAGAGCAAGATTAGTTTGGAAGTTTTGGACCGGCAGCAGAGTAATCGAAATCACTATTACCGTCTGTATATTTTTGGAAGTTTTTGATGAAAAGCGCTGCTAAATTATCGCGTTGAACAAGATACGCATCACGATCTGCCCATGCATTGCGAGGGTTTAGGATAGTCGGATTAATGTCTCCGAGAGTTTTAGGGATATGGAAACCGAAGGTATTCGTAGTATCGAATTCACTCTCTTGGATAGAACCATCTAAGATTGCATTGATACACGCACGGGTGTCTTTGATACTCATACGTTTACCGACACCATATCCGCCCCCTGTCCATCCGGTATTGACCAAATAGACATTTACGCCGTGCTGATCGATTTTTTCACCGAGAAGTTTTGCATAGACAGTCGGATGCAACGGCAAGAACGCTTCACCGAAACATGAACTGAACGTTGCGACAGGTTCAGTGATTCCGCGCTCTGTACCCGCAACTTTTGCCGTATAGCCGCTGAGGAAGTAGTACATTGCTTGCTCTTTGGTAAGTTTACTTACCGGAGGCAATACACCGAATGCATCGGCAGAGAGAAAAATGATGTTTTTAGGGTGAGCCGCCATGAGGGACGGCTGATGGTTGTCGATGTGCTCGATTGGATACGAGACACGGGTATTTTCCGTTTTAGAACCGTCGGTATAATCGACGATTCCGTCTTCATCGTATACGACATTTTCTAAAAGCGCATTGCGGCGAATCGCGTTATGGATTTCTGGTTCGCTGGACGGATCGAGATTGATCACCTTCGCGTAACATCCCCCCTCGAAGTTGAAAACACCCTCATCATCCCATCCGTGTTCATCGTCACCGATGAGTGCGCGTTTAGGATCGGTGGAGAGAGTTGTTTTCCCCGTACCGCTGAGTCCGAAGAATAGACAGGTATCGCCCGCCGCTCCGACATTCGCAGAACAGTGCATGGAGAGCTTGCCCTCTAGTGGAAGCCAGTAGTTCATCATGGAGAAAATCCCTTTTTTCATCTCTCCGCCGTACCATGTTCCGCCGATGATACAGAGATTCGCTTCGACATCAAAAAGGACGAAGACTTCAGAATTTAGACCGTGATTTTTCCATTGTTCGTTTACCGCTTTGCAGGCATTGAGTACGGTAAAAGAGGGTTTAAAGCTTTTCAGTTCCGATTCACTCGGACGGATAAACATATTTTTGACAAAGTGGGCTTGCCATGCGATTTCAGAGACGAAACGTACGGAGCGCTTGCTAGATGCGCTTGATCCGCAAAATACGTCGGTAACATAAAGGTCTTTTCCGGAGAGTTGTTCGCGTGCAACAACGAGAAGCTCATCAAAAACGGCTTTGTCGATTTTTTTGTTGACATCGCCCCACGCAATATATTTATTCGAAGGGTCTTGGTTGACGAAATATTTATCTTTAGGGCTTCGACCGGTAAAAATACCGGTATCGACCATTGTCGCACCGCTTGAAGCTAGCTTACATTCACCGTTATCGAGTTCATGTTGAATCAGCTCATCGAAGCTGAGGTTATGGAAAATTGTTCCACTGTTTTTTATGCCTAACGTCTCAATCTCTGCGGAAATCATGGATTATTTTACCTTTTAGGGCTCATCTGTATACTGTACACAGATGAAGATTTGAAGCTTTCACTTCATTTATGGTGCGAATTATACGCCTACAATTTATAAACGAGAATTAAAGTGGAGGATTATTTGAACTGAGATGCCAATTCGCTCAAAACTTTTTGGGCCAATGTCTCGATCCCGTTGTACTTTTGAAGCTTTACCCCGACGTTGCTCATGCTCTTGGCGGTATTTTTGCATGCCATTTTAACAACGAGATAATCGCAATCCTCGATGGTATCTGCCATCGTATCGTGTGCTTTGATGTGTTCCACGTCACCTTCGTCATGGTCACACGTGTGGTGCTCATCGTGATCGTGGTGATCTTCACCGGCGACTTTTGGATTGGCACGCAATCCTTCTAATGTAAATGTCTTAAACATCCCTCCGTTGAGATTGAATACGGCAAAGTAGGGTGTATGTCCGGCATTACCTGCCATTCTTAAACTATCATCGACTACCGGTACAGCGATTTTCATAAAATTATCCTCAATCTTGTTTTGGAAAATTATGCCATAGTGTACTTAAAATAGGGTATTGGAATACTTCTCATTTTTGATATAATTGCTTTTAATAGAGGTTATCTGAGCCTTGCTTATACAGATTCAAAGAAAAAGAGAGCAGTAGAATTTAATACAAAAGAATAGTTATGATAATTATTTTCAATAATGAAAGGGTTTGATTTGATTAAAAAATTGGAGTTTTATTTTTATAAAAACTTTATAAATAGTCATAGTTTTTATCTAATTATCGCATTTTTAATGTTGGAGATTTATCTTTTTCCTCTCTATTATTTCGGGCAGGATTGTCAGGTAAAAAGTTTTGATAACTTGGATATAGTCTTTCCAACACTCAAAACACTTGTGCATAGTGGTAAAATTTTTGCTCTATCAAGTGAGATTATCCCAAATATGATGGGCGGACTTCCTAGACTTGTTTATGGAACCGAATTTAATGTATATGTGTGGTTATTTTATTTTTTTCCACCATTTATTGCTTATACAATCAACGAAACTCTAATCCATTTTGGTGCGTTTGCGAGTATGTTGATATTATTAAACCGTTATTTTGTTCCTAAGTACCATCATTATCGACTTTTGATTATCTACGGTGTATCGATTATGTTTGCGCTGGCACCATTTTATACGGGGGCGGGGCTTAGTATCCCTTCGATTCCATTGGCGCTATTTGTATTTTTAAATTTTCGTAATGCAATTCAGCGCTGGTACGATTGGCTTTTTATCGTACTCATCCCTTTTTATAGCAGTTTAGTATTGACTTACTTCTTTTTTCTGTTATTGGCAAGTTGGGTCTGGGCTTTTGATACGATTCGTAATCGAAGTGTAAATTGGCATTATTTTGGTGCAATGGTATTAATGTCGGTCATGTTTGTGCTGGTTGAGTACCGTCTTTTTTATGATACCTTTATTCAGCATCTTTTTATATCTCATCGAACAGAATTTGCGTTATTTCAGAGTAATACTCTTTTTGAAACATACCGTAGTGCTCATCAAACATTTTTGAATGGTACGACAGATATGGATACGCGGGCATCAGCGGTTATTGTCCCTTTTATAGCATTGGTTTTGGCCTCTATATTTGTAAGAAAACGGCTTTCATGGTATATGTCATTCATAGTAATTGGTTCTTTTTTGATGTGGATACTTTTTCCGAATTTTGTAGAAGTTATTCTGGGAAATCGATATGTGATTCCCAGCTTGATAATCTTGCTCTCAGGTCTCATGGTATTTAAAAAACAATACCGTGCATTTGCGGCTACTGTGATGATTGTATTGATTTTTTCATTTTGGCATGGATTTTGGTTTTATGAAGGGACAGGGAAGCTTTCTCAAACAATTCATATTTTACGAGAGTTTAACTTTGCTCGTATCGCATTGCTTCAGATGGCTGTTTGGATGATTGCTGTAGCTTTAGGATTTGTGATTATCACACGCAAAATTCGTTTTGCTCCTATACTAATTATCGGTGTGGTACTTTTCCACTCGTATGTTATGCTCAACATCAGACCCTATAAAGCATCTGATTCACCGTTTACTTATCGAGCTTATTTTGCTAAAGATGTATTTGATAAAATTAAAGCATTTATCGGTAAAGATCCCTCGACGTATCGCGTGGGTAGCATAGGATTTGAACCAGCTATTAGCATTTATAACGGGCTATATACAATTGATGGATATGTCACAAGTTATCCATTAGAGTATAAATATCGTTTTTATGAGATTACAAAAAATAGCCTTTCAACCGACGAGGGAAATCGAAAGCTATTTTTGGGGTGGGGGAGTAAATGTTATTTATTTGATGGCGGTGAATCGAGTTTGTATTTTCGTCCCGAAGCTACCGTGAAAAAACTATCACTAAATTTTGAAGCGTACAAAGCTGTCGGTGGAGATTATCTTTTATCAACACACCGTATAGAAGCGTCACAAATGAAGCATTTGGTGTTTTTAAGTGAATTTTCCGGCAAAGATACTTTTTGGAAGTTTTATCTTTATCGAGTTGATTTATCCAAAAAATGAAAGACCTATACGAATATAAGTCTTTTTTGTTTTTTATTAGTTTCACTACATTACTTCTTTATTTAGTACCTTTGGTACTTTATGGTGAAACTAATTATATCCGTGTCCACGACAATCTCGATATTATGGTTCCTACCTTAAAAATATTGGCGAATAGTGGAATGATCTTTAGCGGTTCATCGGAAATTATCCCCAATATGATGGGTGGATTGCCACGGTTGGTGTATGGAAGTGAGTTCAATTATCTCCTTTGGTTGTTTTTCTTTTTTAAGCCATTTACCGCGATTGTTATTAATGAAATCATGATTCACCTCATCGCCTATGTGAGTATGATGGTATTATTGACGCATCTATTTCGCAATGAAACGGAAGAGTATAAAACCTTAGTTATTCATGGGGTATCTTTACTCTTTGCATTGACTCCATTCTTTGCTACGACGGGATTAGGTGTTGCTTTGCTCCCCTTTGCCCTCTATCTCCTTTTGGTCATCCGATTACATCAGGATCGATGGTTTCATTGGATAGGGTTGGTAATCATCCCATTTTTTAGTAATTTCATATTGATCTACCTCTTCTTTTTAATGACGGTTACTCTATTCTTTAGTGCTGAAATGGTAGTAAAAAAAGAGTTCCATCGAAAACTTTTTTGGGCATTTGGGATGACACTAATCCTATTTTTAGTAATTGAGTATCGGCTTGTGGTTGAGATGTTTTTTAGCCAGGGATTTGTTTCTCACCGAAGCGAATTTGTCCGAAAATCAGTTGATTGGTTCGGTGCATATCGTGGTGCCCATAATGCATTTCTATACGGTCAGGTTCATTCGATTAATCTCCAATTTTTTTATCTGTTGGCACTTATGCATTTGGCTTTAATTTTTGTATGGTTCAAAAGTGACCTATCGCAGAGAATATCTTGGATGACAATAGTCATTTTTTCTCTTTCATTATTTAGTGGGATGTGGGAAATAGTATTGATGTCGCAGTATTATCTGATAAGTATGGTGGGACTTGTCATTGCATCGTTGGTCTTTATGAAAAAAAATCGCCTTTTTTTAGGATTTTTGGCATTTTCTTTATGGAGCTCTGTATGGTATGGTGTTTGGTATTATCAGGGGTGGATCGAATTTTCACAT
>NZ_DASUIQ010000038.1:0-18675 GCF_036279695.1 Sulfuricurvum sp. | reverse complement strand
CGTAAAGGTTACAATGAAAAACGTAACTTTGAGGGTGGACAACAACCACTTGCTCGCCGTTTGCCGAAAATCGGTTTCCAATCACGTGTTGTGAAACCAACCACTATCAACGTTGAAAAAGTAAAAGAGATCGCGAATCTTGCTGAAATTACAATGGAGAGTATCCGTGGTGTTCACCGATTGGCTAAATCGGTTGTTAGCGTTAAACTTGTCGGTGCAAGCGCTAAAGATTTAGCATCTAAAATCAAAGACGAAAACGTTACAACAACTGGTAACTAATGAACCAACAACTTGTAAACAAGATCTTAATTACGATCGGTTTTCTATTTATCTACCGTTTACTGGCATACGTGCCGGTACCGGGTGTTGACACAGCCGTCATCGCTTCGTTTTTTGACTCTCACCAAGCTGACGCGTTAGGTCTGTTTAATATGTTTAGCGGAAATGCCGTCGAACGTCTCTCCATCATCTCTCTCGGTATCATGCCTTATATCACCGCATCAATCATCATGGAACTTTTAGCAGCTACATTTCCGAATTTAGCACAAATGAAAAAAGAGCGTGACGGTATGGTGAAATATATGCAGATTATCCGTTATGCAACGATTGTAATTACTATTGTACAAGCGATCGGGGTAAGTGTCGGATTGCAAAGTATGACAGGCAAAGACGGCAGCAGTGCTATTTTGGTCGATCATAGTACATTTGTCACTTTGGCAGTTGTGTCGATGTTGGCAGGAACTATGTTGTTGATGTGGATCGGTGAGCAGATTACCCAAAGCGGTATCGGAAACGGTGTCTCTTTGATCATCTTCGCCGGTATCGTTTCGGCAATTCCGAGTGCTATTTCTCAGGCGGTTACGATGGTTAATACCGGAGCAATGGGATTCTTGTCATTGATCGGTATTATTGCTTTAGTGGTCGCAACGGTTTTGGTCATTATCTATGTCGAGTTGGGTGAGCGCCGTATTCCGGTGACATACGCTAAAAAGACAATGATGCAAAATCAAAACAAACGGGTTATGAACTACATTCCGGTCAAAGTAAATCTATCAGGTGTTATTCCGGTTATTTTCGCTTCGGCTATTTTGATGTTCCCGATGACCGTAATGTCATCAAGTACCAATCCAACGATTCAAGCAATCGCGGATGTTCTTAATCCGAATCACTATTTCTTTAACTTTTTGACTTTTGTGTTTGTCGTATTCTTTGCATTCTTCTATGCGTCTATCGTATTTAATGCTAAAGATATTGCCGACAATCTAAAACGTCAAGGCGGGTTTATTCCGGGTGTTCGTCCGGGAGAATCAACCAAAGAGTTTTTGAATGACACAGCAGGGCGTTTGACCATTACGGGAGCAATTTATCTCGGTCTTATCGCAACCTTGCCGTGGGTCATCGTAAAAGCGATGGGGGTTCCGTTCTTTTTCGGAGGGACGGCAGTTCTCATCGTGGTTCAGGTAGCATTGGACACTATGCGTCGTATTGAAGCACAAGTGTACATGAGCAAATACCAAACCCTTAGCGCGGTTGGCCTGTAACAATGGCGATTGCGCTACGCAAAAATGATGAAATAGCTTCACTTCGTGCCGCGAATAAAATCGTCGGTGCGACCTTGGAGCTGTTAGCTTCCCATACTAAGCCGGGAATCACCCTAAAAGAGCTTGACGCACTAGGTGAGGAGTATATCCGAAGCCAAGGCGCCAGCCCCTCTTTTAAAGGGCTCTACGGTTTTCCAAGCGCCGTTTGTACCTCAGTCAATGAAGTGATCATTCACGGTATCCCTACCGATTACGTTTTACGTGAGGGTGATATTGTCGGATTTGACGTTGGTACCAAAAAAGGGGGCTATTTTGGAGATGCGGCTATTACGGTCGGTGTCGGAGCGATTAGCTCTGAAGACGAAGCGTTGATCGCCTGTTCCAAAGATGCCCTCTACTTTGCCATCGACATTATCAAAGACGGAATGCGCTTCAAAGAACTTTCCTATGAGATAGAGCAATTTATTCTCGGACGGGGATTTGTCCCATTACGCGGATTTTGCGGTCACGGCATCGGTAAAAAACCGCATGAAGAGCCGGAGATTCCAAACTATATGGACGGTGCAAACGCGAAAGCGGGCCCGAAAATTAAAAATGGAATGGTTTTTTGTCTGGAACCGATGATCTGTCACAAAGAGGGGACTTCCAAAATCCTGGCTAACGGCTGGGATGTGGTAAGTACGGATGGGCTGAGAGGCTCTCATTACGAGCATACGGTTGCAATCATCAACGGTAGAGCTGAAATATTATCAATCGCGTAAAGGAATAATATGGCAAAAGATGATGTCATTGAAGTAGACGGAAAGATTATTGAGGCACTACCGAATGCAACGTTTCGTGTTGAGTTGCCGAATGGTCATGTGATTTTGTGTCATATCGCAGGTAAAATGCGTATGCACTATATTAAAATTCTCCCCGGTGATACGGTGAAAATCGAATTGACTCCATACAGCTTGGATAAAGGTCGAATTACCTATCGTTACAAATAAATCTTCCCCCTTTCGGGAAGAGATAACTATTTTTTGATAAGGGAATTACATTTATGAAAAAACAGTTATATATCGTCTTATTCTTTTGCTCTTCACTCTTCGCTTTTGACTCACAACAATCATTTTGGGAAACTTATACGGCTGCGCTTCGAGGCGATAAAATAGCCCAATTTCAAACAGGGGTTATCTACGAGCGTGGGATAGGTGTAGAAGAGAACCAAACACTGGCGGCACAGTGGTTTGAAAAATCGGCCGAGCAGGGATATGTCGATGCACAATATAACATCGCGATAATGTATGCTTCAGGGCGGGGTGTCGCAGCTAATGAGGGGCTAGCGATGATGTGGCTTGCCCGTGCGGCAAAACAAAAAGATCCTGAGGCACGTAAACTTCTTCTCAAAATTATAGATGGAGAGTTGGACGGTGATAAGCGCAGTGCGGATGAAAACGCTTCGGTTGATGAAACTATAGTTGAAATTCCGCCGTGCACCTTGATTACTAAAGCGGATGCCATGATTTGTGATCAACGTAAGCACTGTGAAGCATACAAAGCTAACAGTGCTTTGACATCGGTTAGTAAAAGAGGAGAATTTTACAAAATCAGCGGCACGGTGACTAAAAAAGGGTGGAAACCGTATGTAAAAGAGGGGTGGATTGATGAAGCCAGCGTCGAGGTTCGACGCTGAAGAGAGTTATTTTACAAAGCTACAGCAGTAATCGCTGATCGTTTTAACTTTCAGATGAAAAGCACTGTTGGCAGGGACATCGAAACTTTGTGGTCCTGTGATAGACACCCATTCGTCTGAACCCGGAAGCTGAACTTCCATCTCTCCGCTCATGATCTCCATAATCTCGGCATCACCTGTGTTAAATGTGTATTCGCCCGGCAACATAATCCCGAGGGTTTTGATAGTTCCGTCTTCGAAACGGAGTGTTCGGCTGGTAACTTTACCGTCGAAATAGATATTCGCTTTTTTATCAGCAGTTACATTGGTAAATTGTGACATTTGATTCCTTTTAAAATAGTGGTGCAATTATAGCGGGTTGATCTCTTTCTTGATCTTTTTTGGGAGATGAGCAAAGGGAAAATCGGAGACAATTTTGATCTCGTCCCCCTCTTTGATCTCTACTTCTAAATCCATAGAGGCTCGTTTCATTGAAATAAGAGTGATGGTCCGATCTCCCTCAGTGTATGAAATTTTACGAGGACGAAGCTGAATGACGGCATTGTTTTTTAGTGGTCTATATCCCATAAATTCCGTTCTCCTGAACTGTTATTTTTTTTGAGTCGACGAGCTGGGTCAATGCCGCTTTGAAATTTTTCTTGCTGAGTCCGAATGTTTTTTGGATGAGATCGGGATCACTTTTGTAGTTGTACGGCAACATTCCGCCGTTGGCTTGAATCATGGAAAAAATTTTATCGGCGGCACTGGAGGCTTTCGCTTTACCGACCATCTGCAACGAGAGATCGAGCTTTCCATCGGGGCGTAAAAGTTTGATAAATCCTTTTTTGATCTGACCGACACGGACATCTTCAAAAATCTCATTGGCGTAAATCATCCCCTCGTATTTATGATCCACGATTACTTTGTACCCCATAGGGGTTTTGGCGATAATCATAAACTCTACGGGTGTGTTAGGATAAAAGCTCTTCGGGGGAATTTCTAATGCACCGCTGATTTTTTCCGTTCCCACGAGGCGGTTGGTCTGCTCATCGAGGATGACTCGAACGAGACGTTTTTCCCCGACGGCAAACGGGCGTTTTTGGAGTGCTCTTGGGACGAATAGATCTTTGGGCAATCCCCAATCCACAAATGCACCGATGGAGCTGGTATCAACCACTTCAACAAAGGCGATCTCATTCACCATCGCTTTAGGCATTACCGTTGTTGCAACGGGACGATCTTCGCTGTCGGTATAGACAAATACATCGATCGTATCGCCGATATGCATCGACTCGGTGACGTATTGGTTCGGCAGTAATATATCGCTCTCATCCAGTGCACGCAAGAATAGTCCCGGCACGGTAGAGCGGTCGATAACGAGGATATTGATCTCCCCGACTTTTAGTGTTTCATTCATGGGTATAATTATATCGACTATTTGCTTGCAGGAGAAAAGGATGAGAATTGTAATTACGGGTGCAAGCAGCGGTTTAGGAGAAGCGTTAGCGCTTCATTACGCCACGAAAGAGAACCAGCTTGTATTGATAGCCCGCAGAGAAAATCGTTTGGACGACGTAGCACAACGGTGTCGAGGCAAAGGTGCGCAGGTGGAGACGATTGTCGCCGATGTCAATAACTTTGAGCGAATGAGAGAGATCGGAGTGCATTTAAGTGAACAACCGATTGATTGGATTATCCTCAACGCTGGGGTTTCGGTCGGACACGGTGGGGGAGTAACGCCGTTTGAAGATTTTGAACGATTGTTTAAAACCAATTTTCTGAGTGTACATGCATTGTTAGAACCGATAATACCAAAACTGATGGAGCAAAAGTCGGGAGAAGTCATCTTTATTTCTTCATTGGCATCCCTCTTTACTATGCCCACCTCTATCGCCTACAGCAGTTCTAAGCGGGCCATCAATGCCTATGCGGAGGGGTTGCATTATCAGTTAAAGCCGCACGGTATTAGTGTCATGACGATCATGCCCGGATTTATCGATTCGGAGATGACGCAGAAGAACCGATTTAAAATGCCGTTTTTGATGAGTACCGAGGAGGGGATAGCGCGGATTACCCATGCGATTGAACGGAAAAAAATACGCTATGCTTTTCCTTTTAGATTTTACTTAATGATTCGAATTGTCTCTTGGTTTCCGCAGTCCTTAAGAGACAAAATTGTAAACTTCACTAATTTTAAAAAGGGTGCATAACCCGTACTACCAAGGAAATATCCGATGACAATCGACAGCGTTTGTACCTATTGCGGTGTAGGATGTGATATTTCTGCTGAAGTGGAAGATAACAAAATCCAAAAAATCTCTGCCAAAGAAGAGGGAACCGTTTCGCAGGGGCGGCTCTGTATCAAAGGGAAACAGGGGTGGGATTTCCTGACTCACTCAAAACGGCTCCGAAATGCCCGCGTGCGTAAATCCTTTTGGGCAAAAAACGTTTCACTGTTCGCCGATATGGATATGGACTATCTCGAACCGGTTGATCATGACTTTTATGAGATCAGCTATGAGAGTGCGTATGAACTGGTCGCCCGCAAGCTCCGCTCCATCACCGATGAACACGGCTCGCACAGTTTTGCCGCGATCGGCGGAGCTCGAACGAGCTGTGAGGGTTCCTATCTGTTTCAGCATTTTACCCGTCACGTAGTCGGATCTCCGCACGTTGATAACTGCGCCCGTGTCTGCCACTCCCCCTCTTTGAAAGGGATGCGTACCACGATCGGTGAGGGGGCAATGACCAATCCGTTTGACGATATATACGAAACCGAGTTTATGGTGGTGATGGGTTCCAACACGACTGAGGGTCATCCTATCGTGGCGAATCGTATGCTCGATGTAATCAAACAAAAAGAGGTAGAATTGGCGGTTCTCGATGTTCGCCGTATTCAGCTCTCCAAATCTGCAACGCACCATTTGAGTATCCCCTATGAAGCCAATCTGATGATGCTCAATATGATGGCGTATGTCATTATCAGCGAGAACTTGGTCAATACCGAATTTGTGAACACACGAACCAAGGGGTACGAAGAGTATAAAAACGCTATCCTCAACGACCCTTATGCCAACCCTGAATTTCTATTGCAAGTCCCTGGTTATGAATCGCTGATGAACGAAATCCGCACGGTTGCCCGAAAATACGCAACCCGCAAAAGTCTCTTTTTCTGGGGGCTGGGAATTACGGAACATTTAGATGGCTCCTATGCCGTTATGGCGATAACCCATTTGGCGATGCTCACCGGAAATATCGGTAAGCGCGGAGCGGGGCTGATGCCGCTTCGGGGACAAAACAATGTTCAGGGGACGTGTGATGTGGGGATGTTGCCGTATTTTGCCCCCGATTATCAGCAGCCCAAAGAAGAGGGGCTGATGACTCCCGATCTGATCGATGCGATGGTTGATGGCAAGATCAAAGCGCTGTACAATATCAGCGAAGACATCGCTCATATCCACCCGAATCAAACAAAAATCCATGCGGCGTTGAGCAACTTGGATCTGCTCGTCGTGAACGAATTATTCGATAATGAGATTACGAAATTCGCGGACATTATTTTCGGGGTGAAAAGTGCCTACGAAAAGACCGGAGTCTATGTCAATGCGGAGCGACGGCTCCACCTTTCGCAGCCGTTAGTGAATGTGATGATGCCCGATGACTGGGAAGTGATCGCCGAAATCTCCAAACGCTACGGAGAAGATTTCGGATGCAAGAGCTCTCGGGATGTGTGGGAAAAAGTACGTATAGATGCACCGAGACGTTTCGGCGGAGCGAGCTACGAAAAACTCGAAGCCAATCGGTTGCGCGGGTTGCAGTGGCCGGTGCAGGAAGAGGATATGCCGGTACTCCACATCGATACGTTCCGAACTCACGACGGCTACGGGACGTTTCATTATCATCAGTATGCTCCGCGCGGTCAAGTTGCCGAACTGCGAAGTGATGGCAAACATGAGGGGTACTATCTCACGACGGGGCGTATTTTGGTTCATTACAATAACGCCGCCCAAACCAAAGCGTGCGATAAACTAAACCGTTCCCACAGTGAAGATACGTTGTTGGTGAGTGTCGAGGATGAGGAGTTTTTCGAATACAAAGATTTTGTCGTCCTCAAAAGCCAATACGGTCAAAGCGCACCGTTGCGGGTAAAGGTTAGCTCAACCGTTAAAAAAGGGACCCTTTTTACGACGTTCCATCATGCCGCAAGCAAAATCAACTTTCTCTTCGGGGATGAGTGCGACGAGCTGATTAAAACGGCACAGTTTAAATCGATCAAAGTCGAGGTAATTAAACCCGACTATCTGGATTAAACTCGTGCACACCCGTGCAAAAGGCAATATTGCCGAAGAGCGCGGGTGTGCATATCTCCGAAATCACGGGTATCGGGTTATCGACCGAAATGTCTATAACCGTTTCGGCGAGATCGATATTATCGCTATGCGCGATAATGTACTTCATTTTGTCGAAGTGAAAAGTGCGATGAGTTATGAGCAGGCAGTCAACAACATCACCGCTTCGAAACTCCAAAAATTAAACCGTACCATCCAAACCTACCTTCAGCAAAAACGGCTCAATCTGGACTATTGCATCGATGCTCTCATCGTGACTGATAGCGGGATAGAACATATCGAGAACATTACCCTTTGAAATATCACAATTATTTATAATATAAATTCATCGAAAATTCATAATTTATAATTAAACTTTATTTTATTCTATTAAAAATAGAATTTGAATTACTATCTTGATTCGAATAAAGATAAAGGGTTGTGAAATGAATAGACCAACGCCTACCGATGTTGAAGTCAAGTTTGAAGGCGGGAACATGATTACCGAAACCGATCTTCACGGCAAAATCACGTATGTAAACCGACTCTTCATACAGATGTCCGGGTATGAAAAAGAGGAGTTGATAGGTAAGCCGCACTCTATTATCCGACACCCTGATATGCCAAAATGCTGTTTTCAGTCTATGTGGGAAACGGTAGAGAGGGGATACCCGTGGGAAGGGTATGTAAAAAATCTGCGCAAAGACGGCGCTTTTTATTGGGTTATTGTGACCGTAACCCCTAAGTACGATGAATCAGGAAAAATTTGCGGGTTCATAGCGGTACGAAAGCCACCTGGGGAATTAACCTTAGAAGAGATCAAAGCCAAATATACGCAAATGATGGAAAAAGAGGTTTGTCGACAAGAAAATAACGACTTTGTCCCTGAACTATTTAAGCAGTTGAGTACGGGGTAAAAGAGGTTGTGCTGAGAAAAATTGGGTGATTTATCCAATAAGTCATTTTAAAGATTGGAGAGTTATAATAGCTCATAATAAACATTCGCAATCAAGGAAGTATAATGGCTAAATACGTAGAATTAACCGCATCAAATTTTGGTGATGTTACCAAAGAGGGTGTATCGCTTGTCGATTTTTGGGCTCCTTGGTGTGGACCATGCCGTATGATCGCTCCGGTCATCGAAGAGTTGGCGGCAGAGTTTGAAGGTAAAGCAAACATCTGTAAAGTAAATACGGATGAGGAGCAAGATATTGCAGTTAAATACGGTATCCGCTCTATCCCGACAATCCTTTTCTTCAAAAACGGCGAAGTCGTTGAACAAATGGTCGGTGCCGCTTCTAAACAAGCGTTTGCTGACAAACTAAACGCATTATTGTAATCTACCTTTTGACCCTTTCGGGTCAAATTTCCCCTCATTACGTATCTTCTCTAAAATTTTTCTAAAACGATTTTGTTTGTAACTCCCCTTTGGCAGGGTTTAACTACAAAAGAGTATGATATATCAAATTAAAAGCGGAGGCTTCGGATATGTTGGATTGTGCAATTATCGGGGGGGGACCTGCAGGGCTTACCGCAGGATTATATACCACACGAGGTGGTTTGGATAATGTTACGATGTTTGAGAAAGGGATGCCCGGCGGTCAGATTACGATGAGCTCCGAGATCGAAAATTATCCGGGTGCTACGGCTCATAATTTGAGCGGAATGGATTTGATGATTCCGTGGCCGGAACAATGCCAACGTTTCGGGCTTAAACATGAAATGTCCGAAGTGACCCGTGTATCGCGTCGCGAAGACGGTATTTTTCTAATCCAAAAATCGGATGGAACAAGTAACGAAGCCAAAAGTGTGATCGTCTGTACGGGTTCAGCTCCAAAGCGTGCGGGATTTATCGGAGAGGATACCTTTTTTGGTCGGGGAGTGAGTACCTGTGCTACCTGTGACGGGTTTTTCTATAAAAACAAAGAAGTCGCGGTAATCGGCGGCGGCGATACGGCGCTCGAAGAGGCACTTTATTTGGCAAAAATTTGTACCAAAGTCTATCTTATCCATCGTCGTGACACCTTTCGTTCGGCTCCTAATACGATTGCACGAGTAAAAGCCGCTCAAAATATCGAGCTTGTTTTAAATGCCGTTCCCGAAGAGGTATTCGGCGGGGCGATGGGGGTCGATGGGATTCGAGTCAAGCTCGAAGACGGCTCGATTCGTCAAATCGATGTTCCGGGAGTCTTTACATTTGTCGGATACAACGTCAACAACCAAGTGCTGATCCAAGAAGACGGAAGTTTTCTGTGCGACATGACCCCATGGGGTGAGGTAAAAGTCGATTTGAGTATGAGAACCTCGGTTCCGGGGCTGTTTGCCGCTGGGGATATGCGTGAATCGGCACCCAAACAGGTCGTTTGTGCGGCGGGTGACGGTGCCGTTGCCGCATTGCAAGCGATTACTTATGTGGATGAACATCATTAATATTTTAAATGGGCATTTACGCCCTTTTAAAGGCGAAAAGGGTAAAATATCCTTATTAATGTTTGAATAGGAATGCTACACAATGATTAGAGCAGGTGTATTTGGCGCTGGCGGGCGTGTCGGAAAGCTATTGATTGAAGATTTGCACCACGAGAGCGAGATTTCATTGGGTGCGGTGTATGTGCGCAATGAGCTCAATTTTTCAATCGACCCTTCGGTGTTGGTGACAAACGATATGGGAACGCTACTCAACGGGAGCGATGTCATTATCGATTTTTCATTGCCGGAAGCAACACAGCTTTTACTCGAAAAAGCGATTGAACACCCTACGCCTTTGGTGATCGGGACGACGGGACTTGATACCCATCAGATGAATCTGCTTAAAACGGCGAGTGAATCGATGCCGATTTTGTATGCAACCAATATGTCATTGGGTGTTGCATTGCTCAGCAAGTTGGTTAATATTGCCGCAAAAACACTCGACGGGTTTGATATTGAGATTGTTGAACAGCATCATCGACATAAAAAAGATGCTCCGAGCGGTACGGCATTGACTCTGGCTCATTCCGCGGCAACCGGACGAAATCTCGATCTTGATGCGGTACGCATCAGCGGTCGTAACGGAAATATCGGTGAACGTACCAAGGATGAGATTGCGGTGATGGCACTTCGCGGCGGTGATATTGTCGGACGTCATACGGTCGGTTTTTACAATGACGGAGAGTTTGTGGAACTTCATCACACGGCAACAAGCCGCAATACGTTCTCCAAAGGTGCCATTCGTGCGGCGAAATGGTTGGCCGGAAAACCAAACGGTCTCTACAGTATCCAAGACTGTTTAGAACTTGCATAAGGAAAAAGTGTGCGTAGCTTAAATGAAAAATGTGCGGTTGTCGGTATTTTCGACCATCCTGAAGCCTCAAAATTAGCCTATTTCTCCCTCCACGCCCTCCAACACCGCGGTCAAGAAGCTGCGGGTATCAGTACGGGTGACGGACAAAAACTTTACACGATCAAAGATCGCGGTTTAGTAACACAGGTATTTGATACCCAAAAACTTAACACCCTCAAAGGGCATATGGCGATCGGGCATACCCGCTACTCTACGGCGGGAGATGATTCGATCCTCGATGCACAGCCGGTATTCGCCCGTTATGATTTGGGTGAGATGTCGATTGTTCACAACGGAAATCTCACGAATGCCAAAGAGGTTCGGGATGCCCTGATCAAAAAAGGGGCGATTTTCCAAACCTATATGGATACCGAAAATCTGATCCATTTGATCGCCAAAAGTGATCAGCACCACTTGACGGATCGTATCATCGATGCGGTCAAAAAGATCGAGGGGGCATACTCTCTCGTATTCCTCAGCCGAACCAAGATGTTCGCGATGCGCGATCCGCACGGATTCCGTCCGCTCAGCCTCGGACGTGTCGGAGACGGCTATGTCGTTGCGTCTGAAACGTGTGCGTTTGATCTCATCGGTGCGGAATACATCCGTGACGTGGAACCGGGTGAATTGCTGATTTTCGAAAAAGGGAAAGCGCCTAAATCGATCAAAGTATTCGAACCGACGCCGAAACACTGTATTTTCGAGTACGTCTATTTTGCACGTCCTGACTCAAACGTCTATACCCAAAATGTTTATGAGATGCGTAAAGCGATGGGTAAAGCATTGGCAAAAGAACAGCCGATTGAAGCCGATATGGTCGTTCCTGTCCCTGATGGCGGTGTCCCTGCGGCAATCGGTTATTCTCAAGCGAGCGGTATCCCTTTTGAGATGGCGATTATGCGTAATCACTACATCGGACGTACTTTCATCGAGCCGACACAAGAGATGCGTGATTTGAAAGTAAAAATGAAGCTCTCACCGATCAATGATCTCATCCGAGGTAAACGGCTCATCGTGATCGATGACTCGATCGTTCGCGGAACCACCAGCCGTCAAATCGTCCGTATGCTCAAAGCGGCAGGAGCATCAGAGGTGCATATGCGTATCTCCAGCCCTCCGACAACCGATCCGTGCTACTACGGTGTCGATACGCCGGACAAAGAGAAGCTCATTGCCGCAAATATGACCAATGCCGAGATTTGTGCGTTTATCGAAGCGGACTCGTTGGGGTATTTGAGCAATGAAGCGTTGCTCAGCAGTGTAAACGGCAAAGAAGAGAATTACTGTACGGCTTGCTTCACCGGCAAATATATTATTTAAAAGCATCTTTTATGCGGGAACAGATTTTTACATTCGGGCAATATTTGCATCGTAAATTCGGAGTAAAAGTCTCAAAAGTTCCCGTCTCAATCTCAGGCTTTACCTGCCCGAATATCGACGGAACGGTAGCCAAAGGGGGATGTACGTTTTGTGAGAACGATTCGTTCAGCCCCAGTTTGGATCGTGCCCGTACCCTCAAAGGTTTTTTCCTCAACCTCCAATCAACCTCGAATCCCCATTTGGAAAAACAGCTTCAGCAGTTAGAATGGCAATTTGATGCTCTCTCAAAGCGTCTGCACGATGAAAACGGCGCTGAAAAATTTATAGTCTATTTTCAAAGCTTTACCAATACCTATGCTCCGTTGGAAACCCTCAAAGCACTGTATGAAAAAGCACTCTCTTTTGAAAATGTGGTAGGGCTCAGTATCGGAACCCGTTCGGATAGTATCAGCGACGAGACGTTTGAATATTTAGCAGAGCTTTCTCAGAAAACGGAGATATGGGTTGAGTTTGGGATCCAATCGATTTACGATGAGACACTGGAACGGATCAATCGTGGACATGACAGCGCCAATGTAAAAGAGGCGATTACTAAAGCGAAATCATACGGGTTGAACGTATGCGGTCATTTGATCTTCGGACTCCCCTCAGAGAGCAAAGAGATGATGCTCAATACCGCAAAAGAGGCCTATACGCTGGGAATCGATTCTGTTAAGTATCATCCGCTCTATGTGGTCAAACGTACCGCACTGGCGAATGAATACGCTCGCGGTGAGTTTAAACCGATAGATGAAGCGCTTTATTTAGAGGTTCTGAAAGAGGCGATCTTACTTAAACCCACAAACGTGAGTGTACAGCGAATCAGTGCGGGGGTTGATGATGAGAGTTTGATTGCACCGCTATGGTGCAAAGATAAAAACGGCCAAATCCGGAAGATCAACGATGCGTTGAAATCGCTCGGATTGAAGTACTAAAGTTTAATAGTCGGCTCTAGCGGTGACATCGAAAGAGGCACCTTTGAAATGGGAAGGATAGTCCATCATGATCCGAAACGGTTTTGATCTGCCGGGGTTTAAATAGTCTGCGACAACGTGTTCTTCAACAATATTTTGCCGTTTAAACTTCGGATTGCCACCTTCATAGATTTCGGCAAATACGGATGGTTGAGAAAAAATTGAATTTCCCCCTTTTCCCTCACCCCGTGTATTGCTTAGTTTGATTGTCGCCACAACATTTGCTACGGGAAAGTTGCCCACATTGCGAACCGTCCCTTTAATCATAATTTGTTCCGATTGATAAAATCGCTTTTGTTCTAAGTTGCTGACTTCGACCAGATAAACATTTTCGTTGATCGATTTCCAGCTAAAGAGACCGATTAGCACAAGAACGAGGATAATGGTCGTTAATATCGAATATTTTGAATTACTTCTGAGCGACAGAACCGTTCCTAAAATAAAAAAGAGGCCTAATGCCCCTATTAAAAGATAATGCCATGGTGTTAGCGGGCTCATCTGCATTCTCCTTTTATCGTGATGTTATAGTCTTTCGCATAACGAAACGGTTCAACAAAAAGTTTGAAATGGGCCGTTTCGCCGGGATCAATCGGTTTGGTCACTATTACCGATCCTTTTTTAAATGGGAGATAGGGGTAAAGACGATCGAGGTATTTGTAGTGACTCACTTTATAGACCCCTGCATGAATAGTACACTCCTTAAAAGAGCGTTTGGAGGTATTGTTAATATCCCCTTTGATCAAAAGTGCTTCAGTGAACTCCAGTGCTTTTACTTCATGGAGAATGATGGTATTTTTAAAGAGATAGCGATGAAGTTGTATATACCCTACAATCGGCCCTACCGTTAATACACCGAATGCTAAAAATACGAATGTGACAGCTATCGCCATTTTGTGTCGCAGGGCAATAGCCAACACTAGCAATAAGAGAAAAAGGACAAAAATTCCTCCGAAAAGGAAGTAGTCGTAGATAATCAGATGGTGGATAAAATCGATTATTTTTGCTTTCATTTTTCCCTAGCGTTTTTCTCCGCAATCCCGCTCATCCCAAATCGTCGGGCAAGCTCTTGTTTGATACGATCGGGAGAGATATTTTTGTGTCCCAGTGCAACCAAGACATGATAGACTAAATCGGCACATTCGTAAATTATTTCATCTTCATTGCCGTCTTTGATCGCAAAGCTGAACTCTCCCGCCTCTTCGACCACTTTTTTGAGGATCGTGTTATCCCCTTTACTGAGCAGTTTTGCCGTCCAAGAGGTTTCGGGATCAGCGTTTTTACGGCTTAAGATCGTATGGTAAAGCTCATCAATAATGCCGTAGGTAGCCGCTGTATCGATTTGAGGTTCACTGATGCTATCACCCGTTTCGATGTCGGTAAAGAAGCACGATTTGCGTCCGGTATGGCACGCTACCCCTTCTTGACGCACGATAATGAGGAGTGTGTCATTATCGCAATCGAGTAAGAAGCGTTCAATATGTTGGAGATGACCGCTCGATTCCCCTTTTTTCCAAAGACGTTGTTTGGAACGGGAGAAGTAGTGGGCTATTCGCGTCGAGAGGGAGAGTTCTAAGGCTTCACGGTTCATGTACGCCATCATCAGCACTTCGAGTGTTGTTGAGTCTTGGACGATTACGGGGAGAAGCTCTGATTTAGCCCAGTCGATTTGATCAAGATTCATCGTTTATTTCCCTGTTGAGCTTATTTTTTGGCTGTCGCCGCTTTTGGTATCGAGCCAAATATTAGGTGTTGATCCACCCGGTGTTAGGAAGATCTTTGCATCTTTGTTCTCTTTGAGCGCTTCATTGAATTTTCCTTGAACTTGGATTTGCTCCAATTTCAATAATCCCGGTGTGAGTGATGCTCCGATAAGGCGGTTGGCTTTGGCTTGTGCTTCAGCTTGAATGGTTACTGCATTTGCGGTACCTTGGGCTTCGGTCTCTTTTTTGAATGCCTCTTGTTTAGCTCGCTCAACATCTTGTTGGGCACGCTCTACCTCTTGTTTGGCGACTTGAACCCGTTCGATTTGATCTTTCACTTTTTGAGGAAGACCGATTTCCCGAAGCTGGATCGACTCTAATTGTGCCGGAGCATTTTTTTGCCCCTCTACCGTTTTGCGGATTCCCGCTTCGATTTGGGTCGCAATAGCGTTACGCATGATTGGGAGATTTTCCGCTTCATATTGACCGACAACGTTTCGAACGACATCGCGTGCTACCGGATCGATAATTTTATCTTCCCAGCTAAAGCCCCAGTTGGAAATGGTTTTGGCTGCCAACTGAGCATTTAATCGGTATTGAACGGTAATATCGATAGAGACCGGAAGCCCTCGTTTGTCTAAAACGGTAATCGCCGGTTTAAGGACAATCCCATCCCCCGCGGTGGAAGCTCGGTCGATTTTGTCAGCATAGTTGATAATACGCACTTTGGTATCGACAATATAGATTTTTTGGATGAGCGGTATCATAAAATGAAGCCCCGGCATCAGAGCCTGATCACTGTATTTCCCGTTGGTAGAGAGGATACCTCTCTCCCCCTCGGTGATGATAACGAACGGTTTGGTCAAAATAAGGAGCAACACAAACCCGCCGATAGCCCATAACATCCCTGCTTTTTGGGAATTCATATTGAAGTCCATTTTTGGCGGTTTAGGAGCCTGAAATCCGCCCCCTCGTTGCTCTTCTTTTTTCTTTTTATTGAAATAGTCGTTCATATCACTTGCCATAATTTTCCTTTTACGATAAATCTCCAGCATTTATGCTGGAAGCTTTAGGGGGTTGCAAGGGACAAAATTGTCCCTGCACTAAAATGGGCTTTGCCCGTTTTAGTATTTTAATCTATATACGTTAAATAGTGCTCGAAGTCCGGATTACGTCCGTAAACGATGTCGAAATAGCCGTTTTGTAGTTTTTCGGTCAACGGTCCGCGTCCGCCTGCACCGAGTACGCGAGCATCGACTTCGCGGATCGGAGTGAGCTCTGCCGCCGTTCCGGTGAGGAACGCTTCATCGGCGATATAGATCTCTTCACGGGTAATTTTTCTGCGCGTTACTTTGATCCCCATTTTTTCTGCCATTTCGATAACCGTTTTTTGGGTGATCGATACGAGAGAGTTGTCATTCGGAGGGGTGATGAGCTCACCGTCTTTAATCATAAAAAATGCCGCACCGCTTGCTTCGGCAACGTACCCCTCATCATCGAGGAGCAATGCTTCATCATACCCCGCTTCAACCGCTTCAAATTTTGCCATTTGAGAGTTTAGGTAGTTTCCGACTGCTTTGGCTTTGCCCATGTTTGATTTGTTATTAGGGCGGCTGAACGATGAAATTTTAAGACGAATCCCTTTTTTCATCCCCTCTTCACCCAGATATGCGCCCCATTCCCATGCCGCTACCGCAACTTCGACGGGAGCATCTTTGTGATAAATCCCCATAACGCCGTATCCGAGGTAAACGATAGGGCGGAGATAGACGTTTTCACCGGTAAAACCGTTTTCACGAATGACATCGATTTGGGCTTGGTTGAGCTCTTCGAGTGTGTAGGGAACATTCAAAAGGGTCATTTTTGCCGATTCGAGGAGACGTTTTGTGTGGTCGTTCAAACGAAAAATCGCGTATCCTTTTGGGGTTTTGTAAACCTTTGTCCCTTCGATAACACCGTTTCCATAATGCAATGTGTGGGCAAGGACGTGAATTTTTGCGTCATTCCATGCGACAAGATTACCGTTCATCCAAATATATTTGGCTTCGTTCATAGGGAAAATCTCCAAAAGAAAAATTGGGAGATTTTAGCGCAGTTGGGGTTTAAGGTTTATTAAGGGGTTCAAGATTTACCCAAAAGGGTACTTTGCCCGCGATTGCGGGAAAGATTAATGGGAGGGGGTGTTAATCATCCAAATCGAAAAAATATCGAGGTAATCCCAAAACGATTGGATGTATTCGGGATTTACCCCTTCTGCTTCAAGTGGGGGGAGAAGCTCGGCATAGAACTCAAGCCAGCGGCGGCGTCCATGCTCATCGATACGAAACGGAGCATGACGACCGACCATACGAGGCTCACCCCGTGTTTGAGCAAAATAGTCGGGTCCTCCGCAGATTTGGATCAGAAAATCGGCGGCGTGTTTTTTGGCAGCTGCAAAATCTTCTTCGTCATTCACGGGGAACAAAAACGAGATGTCGCTGTTGCGGATCATCTCATAATGATCATCGACCAATTTACGAAAACGCTCTTCGCCCACTTGGAAAAAGAATCCCGGATGAGGTTTGGTAACGGGAGGGCGAACCCCTAGCGCACCGTCGGAAATTTTAAGCTCTAGCATGATGATCCTCTGCGTATTTTTGAGACACATTCTAAAGAGAAGATGAAAAGAAAGAGCTTAAACTCTCCTCTGCGTTCTCTTTTTAGGTGATGATTTGTATAATTGAAACATAATTTAATGGCGGAGACGAATACATGGATGCACACGTTTGGATGGGGTCACGTCAGGTTGTAACATCTTGTTACACGGAGCGTCTCAGCCCGTATGACGGACGTGTTGTGTCACGTGCGGCGCAGTGCAGTTCAGAGGATGCTCACCAAGCTCTTCGTATTGCTCAAAATGCCTCCAAAGCCGCTAAAAAAATTCCACTCCATCAGCGATGTACATGGTTGTTGGATGTCGCGGCAAAACTCCGCCAACAGCGTGAAGAATTTGCAAACGTTTTGTGTGATGAGGTAGGTAAACCGATCACCTATGCGAGGATCGAAGTGGATCGATGTATCGAGACGATCACCCTCTCTGCTGAGACGATGCGTACCATGCACGGGGAGACGATCAATACCGATGCGATGGCGAGCGGACGAAGTGCCCATGCGTATTGGCATCGTGAGGCGGTAGGGGTTGTGGTAGCGATCACTCCGTTTAATTTCCCCCTCAATCTGGTTGCCCATAAACTCGCACCCGCATTGGTCGCGGGGAATACGGTCGTTCTCAAACCGACCCCTGAAGCACCGCTTTGTGCCTATAAGCTTGCCAAACTTTTTATCGAGAGCCCTTATGCGACGCCTGATGCGCTGAGTGTTGTGTATGGCGATGCGGAGGTAGGGAGCGCGTTGGTGGGCAGCGACATCCCCCGTGTCATCAGTTTTACCGGATCGGTTGGGGTAGGCAATATCATTACCCGCAATGCCGGAATCAAAAAAATCTCGTTGGAACTCGGCGGTAATGCGGCGACCTATATCGATACGAGCGCCGATTTGGAGTATGCCGCCGCGCGTTGTGCCATCGGGGCGTTTGTCAACTCCGGTCAGGTGTGTATTTCGCTTCAGCGTATCTATGTGGATAGTTCTATTTATGACACTTTTTCCCAAAAGATGGCAGAAGCTACTGCTAAATTAGTGGTCGGTTCACCGTATAATGACGATACTTTTTTAGGACCGCTCATCAACGATGAAGCAGCGATGCGGGCAATGAACTGGGTCGAGAGTGCGATGGAAGAGGGGGCTCGTTCCCTGACACC
>NZ_DASUIQ010000037.1:0-25165 GCF_036279695.1 Sulfuricurvum sp. | reverse complement strand
GCTGAAGCGACCAAAGGGATTGCAACGGTCAGTTTGAAACACAAAAAGCCGGTGTCGTTTGGATTATTGACCACTGATACTATCGAGCAGGCGATTGAACGTGCCGGAACCAAAGCAGGGAACAAAGGGTTTGAAGCGATGACGGTCGTAATCGAGATGCTTGATCTGTACGCTGAGATCGGCGCGTAATGGCAACACGTCATCAAGCCCGTATGGCGGTTGTGAGTTTATTGTACGCGTATGATTTGGGGAACCAAAGTATCGCCGATTTCAGTGATGAAATTCTCGAAGAGAAAAAAATCCGTAACAAACAGCGTGATTTTGCCCTTGATTTGTTCAAAGGGGTGACTGAGCAGCTCGAAAAAATCGACGAAGCGATTGTCAAACATCTCAAAGACTGGGATTTTGACCGTTTGGGATCGATCGAGCGTGCGACACTTCGTTTGGGTGCGTATGAGATTATGTTCGGAGAACTTGATTCTGCCGTAATCATCAACGAAGCGATCGAAGTGGCAAAAGCGTTCGGAAGCGAGCAATCACCGAAGTTTATCAACGGTGTCCTCGACGCGATTTCAAAAGACAAATAAATCCCGATGCGCCTTAGTAAAGAACAAGCACTAGAGCTGATCCGTCACGCTGATCTCAAAGAGTTAGGTCGTATGGCGACGGCGAGAAAAAAAGAGCTTCATCCCGATGGGATAACCACGTTTGTCGTGGATCGTAATATCAATTACACCAACGTCTGCTGGGTTGATTGCAAATTTTGTGCCTTTTACCGCCACGGGAAAGATGAAGATGCCTACGTTCTGACCTTTGAAGAGATCGACCAAAAGATCGATGAACTCTTAGAGATCGGCGGAACGCAGATTTTGTTCCAAGGGGGAGTCCACCCGAAACTCAAAATCGAATGGTACGAAGATTTGGTAGCGCATATCCACACCAAATATCCGACGATCACAATCCACGGCTTCTCTTCGATTGAACTCGACTTTATCGCCAAAGTCTCCCATATCTCGATCCAAGAGTGTCTATCTCGCCTAAAAGCCAAAGGGCTCGCTTCGATTCCGGGTGCGGGTGCTGAGATTTTGAGTGATCGTGTCCGCGATATTATCGCTCCGAAAAAAATGGATTCACTCGATTGGATTGATGTTCACCGCCAAGCGCACAAGCTTGGGATCATGTCAACGGCGACGATGATGTACGGGACGGTCGAGACCGATGAGGAGATTATCGAGCATTGGAATCTGATTCGTGATCTTCAGGACGAAACACACGGCTTTAGAGCCTTTATTATGTGGTCGTTTCAGGGGCAGAATACCCAGTTGATGATCGAGCATCCCGAAATCGAGAAGCAATCCTCTAACCGATACCTACGACTCCTTGCGGTAGCACGCCTTTTCTTGGATAATTTCCCCAATATCCAAAGCTCATGGGTAACGCAGGGACCCTACATCGGTCAAATGGCATTGCATTTTGGGGCAAACGATTTAGGCTCAACCATGATGGAAGAGAACGTGGTTCGCAGTGCAGGAGCAGGGTTTCGGATGGCAAAAGATGAGATGATTCATCTGATCCGTGATGTTGGAGAAATACCGGCAATTAGAAACACGGCATATGAGATTTTGGAAAAATTTGAGTGACACGTTTTTTTCTAGCGATTTTACTATTAGGGCAAGCACTTATGGCAAGCACATTGGATTTTATTGACGTTCACGGGGTAAAAGTCCCTTTTATATTCGAAGAAGACAAGCGTCTTCCGCTTCTGTCGATGCAGATTGTGTTCACCCACAGCGGCAGTATCGATGAGGGAAAACATTACGGATTGGCACGTCTTAGTGCCAAAATGTTGAATGAAGGCTCCCTCAAGCGCGGTTCTGTCGGTTTCGCGGATGCGCTGGATGCGAGAGCAATCCAGTTGAGCGCTACGGCGGGGAATGAGACGTTTGTCATTGAACTCGGAAGTCTCAAAGAGGAGTTTGATACGGGTCTCTCTTTACTCAGTGAGCAGTTGCGTGAACCCAACTTCACCGCCAAATCGCTCGATAAAGTGAAAACAATGGCACTCAGTGACATCGCCCGCAAAGAGGCCGATTTTGATACGGTAGCCTCCGATGAGCTCAAAGCGGTACTGTTCGAGGGGACACCTATGGCGGTTCCCAATATCGGAACTACAAAGAGTATCAAAGCGATCAAACTTGGTGACATTGAAGCCTTTAAAAAAGATCATTTGACCCTCAGCAATGCTCTAATCGTCATGGGGGGCGATATATCTATGGCGGATGCCAAGCTCAAAGCAGAGTCTCTTCTAAGTACATTAGAAAAAGGGACGGTGGGGAAAGAGCGCCATTATGAACCTCGTAAAACTCCTAAAGAATCGATCCTAAAACGCCCTCAAACCGAGCAGGCATATCTTTATTTCGGGGCTCCATTTACTATGAATGAAGGGGATAGTGAGTTTTACAAAGCCCGCGTGGCGATGTTTATCCTAGGAAGTAGCGGATTTGGAAGTCGTTTAATGGAAGAGATTCGTGTAAAACGAGGATTGGCGTATTCGGCGTATTCACGTCTGAGTGTCGCTAAAACCAACACCTATTTCAGTGGCTATTTGCAAACCAAACTTGAATCGCAGGAAGAAGCGAAAAAAACAGTGGTCGAAGTTATCGATACGTTTGTCCGCGATGGAGTAACGCAAGGAGAGCTCGATCAAGCGCGTAAATTCTTGCTCGGTTCCGAACCGTTACGTGTCGAAACCCTCTCTCAGCGTCTGGGTCGAACGTTTAGCGAATATTATCAAGGCAAACCGCTAGGACATTCGCTTCAAGAACTCGAACTTATCCGCACGTTGACTTTGGATGAAGTGAACGATTTTATCAAACGCCACGCCGAAATAAAAAACCTTAGTTATGCTATCGTTACCAAGTGAGGACGGTGAGAAGTTTCACCGTTTAGGGGTAGGGAGTATTACCGCCCTCTCTCTTATCGCCCCTGCCTCTTTCGAAGATCGTCGCCTCAGCCATGAACTCTCTCAAAATGCGCAATGTGTCATCGATGCGACGGTTGAACACGTCGTCCGAACCCCAAAAACGCTCAAGATCACCTTTTTTGCCCATAACTTAGAGTGTGTGATTGAGGGGGTGATATTTCATCCCAAACCCTACATGATCCATCAATTTCCGCGCGGTGAGCGGGCATTTTTTAGCGGAAAGGCGCAATGGGAACTGGGGAAATGGAGTATCGTCCATCCGATGAAGATCAGTGCTGTCGGTTCCCTCGTACCCATCTATAAAACGCCACTTCGAGCCGATGTGATGCGTCGCTTAGTGGAAAAAAATATTACCGTTGAAAACTTAATAGCCGACGGACTCCCCGAACCTATTGCCCGTGAACTTTATGCACTCCATTTTCCGCAACTTCCCAAACCCATTAGTGAATCACAACTTCATGCCCTTAAATTCGGGGAACTTTTTGAGTATATGCGCCGTCTCAGACTTAAACGCCGTTATCACAAAACTTCCTATCGTGCTTCGGGGGATGTTAAAAAATGGATGAAAACCCTTCCGTTTGAACTGACGGAGGATCAAAAAAATGCGATTGGCGAGATCGAGAGTGATCTTAGAGGCCAATACGCCTCCCGCCGTATGATCGTGGGGGATGTCGGATCGGGAAAAACGATGGTGATTTTAGCCTCCGTCGTTCTGATGCTACCGCACCGCTCGATTTTGATGGCACCGACCACGATCCTCGCCGCACAACTTTATGAGGAAGCCCAAAAATTTCTTCCCAATCTGCGGATCGCGCTCGTGACCAATGCAACGAAAAAAGCTCCGTTGGAGGAGTACGACTTTATTATCGGAACCCATGCTCTGCTCCATCGGAGTCTCCCCGAAGCGGGGCTGGTGATGGTGGATGAACAGCACCGTTTCGGCACGGCTCAACGCCATGCTCTAACAAAACTCACGGATAACGATACCTCTCCTCATTATCTCCAATTCTCCGCCACACCGATCCCCCGCACACAGGCGATGATCGATTCAGCACATATTGATGTGAGCTTGATCGTTCAAACGCCGTTTACCAAAAATATCGATACCCGTATCATCGGTAAAAGCGACTTTCCGCGCCTGTTAGAGCATATTCGTTCAGAAATAGCCCAAAATCATCAAGTCCTTATTGTCTATCCGTTGGTAGAACAGAGCGAGAGTATCAATTACCAAAGCATTGACGAAGCGCGGGGGTACTGGGAAAAGAATTTCGAGAATGTCTACGTAACCCACGGCAAAGACAAGGAAAAAGAGGCAGTATTGATGGCATTTCGGGAGAGCGGAAATATCTTGCTTGCCACTACGGTAGTCGAAGTGGGGATCTCACTTCCGCGTCTCTCTACCGTCGTTATCGTCGGAGCCGAACGGTTGGGACTTTCAACACTCCATCAACTGCGCGGGCGTGTCAGTCGTACCGGATTGCAGGGGTATTGTTATCTTTACAGCAACAAAAGCGGCAAAAATGAGCGTTTGGAGTCGTTTAGCACCTTCACGAGCGGTTTTGAGATTGCCGCATTGGATCTGAAATTTCGCTCCAGCGGGGATTTGTTGGAGGGGAGTATCCAAAGCGGTAAAAAATTTCGTTTCGCTGATATTGCTGAAGATGAGAAAATAGTGGGTGAAGTGAAGACGTGGTTAGATAAAAATTGAGAGATTTCTATCCCGAGTACCGAGAGTTCACGCGCGATGCAGAAGTGCAAGGAGCCGCGTAGAACTCCTGCGAGGGAAAAGATTTTCTTTGGTTACTTTTCTTTTGAAAAAGAAAAGTAAAATTAGGGTTAATAAAGTCCGAACCGTCCATCGGTACGTTTATAAAGAACCCGCATTTTCCCGTCATTGTCATAAAATACATCAAATACTTTTGCGCTCTCTTTGAGTCTCTCGAGCACTTCGGCAACCTCTTGGGGCTTAAAGAGTACCGGTTCGGCTGGGACGATCTCATCTTCCATCGCTTCTTCTGTTTCATGAAGATTGACGGTGTTTGCAGCGGCTAATTTAGCTTCATTCAACCCTTCATTTTTATGATCCGAGAGACGATCGTGAAGACGGCGAAGCGCTTTTTGGGCACGGTCAATCGCAATATCGATGGCGGCATAGAGATCATCGTCGCGTTGGGTTATAACGATGGTGTTTTTTCCGGCAACGTTGATCGTAAATTCGATCGTTACCCCTTTTTTACGTTCATTCGAACTGGCGACCGCACTAACACTGATTAGGTCGAGATGATATTTACTGAGAGTATCGATAGAGTGCATCAGATGTTCTTTTATAGCATCGCTGAGCTCGATGTGGCGTCCGACGAGAGATATATTCATAATAGGTACCACCTTAGTGTAATATTGAGGAAAGTTCGATTATAACACACAAAAAACAAACGTCAAGTATTTTAGAAGAAAACAAAATTAGAGAATATTAAAATAATTATTAACACATTTTAATCACCGTTTAATCAACATAGCACTACAATCAAAAAATGGCGTCTCCTCTTGGTCAATTTTAGGAAAGAGGGACAATGGTCGATAGTAATCGATTAGGTAAAACGGGCTTTATAGTAGATGCTACCGAGCCCTGTTTTGGAGTGCCTTAAAATCCTAAGGAGGATAAAATGAGAATAAATAAACTTTTTTTACGATGGATAGCGGTTTTTGGAGTGGTGATGGCATTTGCTGTTTCGGGATGGGGAGCCGGTGATGGGTTGGTAGGGAATTACTATAAAAAAAGTAACTCTACATACAATACTTATCCTATCAGTGGAACACCGGATTTGACACGAACTGATAGCACTGTTAATTTTGATTGGGGCACAGGTAATCCCGGAATCGGACAAAATGACTATTATCAAGCCAAATGGACAGGGTATGTATATATCCCTACGGCAGGAAGTTGGACATTTTATACATCAACAGATGATGGGGTTAAACTTTCTATAGATGGAACTATGCAAATTGATAAATGGGTTGATCAAGCTCCTACAGAATACAGTAAAACATTAACACTTACTGCTGGTTACCATGCGATTCAGATGGATTATTATGAAAATGGCGGGGGAGCAGTAGCTAGACTCAGTTGGAGCGGACCATCAGTTTCTAAAGCGATTATTCCACAAAATAATCTGTATACGGTCGCACCTAAAACACTGACGATTTCAGATGCAAGCCTTGTCGAAGGGGATAGTGGTGTGACATATATGAATTTTACGGTTACATTATCGACTTCAGCAAATGTGACGGTAAATTATGCGACCAGTGATGGAACAGCAACCTCCCCGAGTGATTATAATGCAACATCAGGGACATTAACTTTTACCGCCGGTGGCGCAACAACAAAAACCATATCGGTACCAATCTTTGGAGATACTGATTTGGAAGGGTATGAGACATTTACTGTCACCCTCTCGAATGCAACAGGGGGAGCAACCATCGGAGATGCCACGGCTACAGGTACAATTAACAATGACGATACGTACTGTAAAAGCAATAGCTTATCGACAGGTTTTCATATCATCGATCCTGATGGCGGTAGCGAAACCAATTCTTTTGAAATATTTTGTAGTGCGGATAGCCCTAAAAAAGATTTGATTGCACTATCCAATAAAAATAGTTCAAACAATTTTATTTTCAAGACTAATACATTAGGTTCTACCAATTATTATTCTGAAGCTTCAACAAATGCTACCCATTTTAATGCGATAGAGATCAATCCTCTTACGATGCAAGTATTAACATCAGGTTCACTTGACCCGACAAATGCCGGAAGTTATAAGATTATGGGAAAAGGGTTTAGTAATATTAATCTTCTTGGAACTCCGTTTGCCATTGACTGGGACAACACAACGATTTCCGGTTGTGATACGACAAAGTTAACCCGTAAGGGATACCATGGTCAAGCTGTTAAGATTAATGCACTTGATTATAACAATCAAGCACGATGTCAGATTGACAGCATGAAACTTAAACTATTAAGTGATTATACCTATCTAAAATATGAGGGAACCGAAGTTTTAGAAAAAACCTGTAAGGAGATGGCGGAAGCGGTTCCAACTGATTTTTTAGATAGCTCAACCGTCAAAGGGCATTATTGGATTAGTCCGAATAATAACTCGCGTTCTCACAATTCTACCTCGATCACGGCGATGGATAGACCGATAGTTGCCTATTGTTGGTATCAAACCGATCTCGATTATGTTTGGACATTTTTCCTCGCAATGGATGGAAAAGTCACCAATAAAAAAGATGATTTGATAAATAAGGTAGATACGTGTTCCGAAAAAGGGCTTTGGCCGTTTATCGCTAATAGTGAAAAAACTTTTGATAGGGTTCGTGCTTTTTTAACGGATAAAAAGTCTGAATGGGTGAGTTACACTGGAACCAATAATGAAAAATTTCGAGCTTTCAATAATGGTAGTAACTACTATTTAGGAACAGAGTATGATGGTCCTATTTGGCCATATGGTTCTTTTGGGGTTTATTTTCCATATAATGGAAATAACGATGCTAATGGGGCTTCTAAAACATGGGGCGGAACATCCACTAATAAAACTGGTTGGATGAGCGGCTCACCAATGCACAATGTTTCAATGATTGCCGAAGACTATCCGCGAAAAAATAATGATAGCGGAGTTTCGACACGAGATTATTACAGTTGGGGACATTATAGTAGTACTGATACCTCCAGTGGTGGAAATTATGCGTATAGCGATACTATGGGAGCCAAAGGGTGGCGTTCAGTACTAAAAGATTTGAATAAAACTACGGAATGGTTTATCTCGCGTAGTGGGGCTGGAGATAACTTTGATAGTACAGGTAATTATCCGTATTATGAACCAAATGGTAACTATACTGCCAATGCTTGGGTTAATTTTTTATATGATGATCAAGGACGTGTACGTCATTTGGATGATTATGATGCTAAATATTCATACTACGATTATATGTGTATGGCAGAAGATAACTACGATTTTACGACTCGTTACGGATTGGTAAAAGGACCGTTTAATGTTGTCGAACACGATGCGGTTCTTTCTGGAACGGGATACCGTGATGCCAAACTCTCGACGAAAATCGCCAAAGATACCATGCGTTTCGATGTCGTTTTGTTACGAAATGATTTGAGTGATATTCGTACAAGTGCGGATGTCAGTTATGGGTTGTTTCTGGATGATACGGTTATGGTAGGGGGCAGTGAAACTCCACGAGATCTTCATTATTTCGGTGAGAGTAATAGTACATTTCAAGGGTTGGGAACCCGATTTGAACTTACGGCCAACAAATGGCCTAATAGTGTGGAATCATGGCCTACAGCCAAAAAACGGTTGTTTTTTAAGTTCAGATATTGCTCAATCAATACAATGGATTGGACAGGTTGTTGGACGCAAGTAGGAAATACCGCAGTCTGTAAAGCGGGATCAGAGAGTATTTGTAAAACAGCCGATTCAAATGACTTTGCCGTGCGACCAAAAACGTTTGGATCGGAATTATTAACCCCATTACCGCTAAAAGCAGGTGCGCCGTTTAGTATCAATCTGAGCGCGCTGGATTATTCTGATCTCAATACGACGGACTATAATGAATCTGAAAATATATCGTTTGATGCGATTGTCAAAGAGGTAAAAACGGGGTGTATCAAAGGGGTATTTAAAAAGAATTTGGAGAGCGGTTGGAAGTTTACTAACGGGGTTAAGCAATTCGTCGATAATAACTACTCGGAAGTGGGAGTACTGGATATTAACTTGACGGAAAGTTTGAAACCGTGTCAATCTCGCTTTGCCGCGATCGATTGTAACGATACTGTAAGTCCTGATTTAAGTGTTCTAAGCATTTCGGATCATACTACTCAGCTGTCATTTACGCCGCACCATTTTGATTTGCTAGGCGGTAGAATAAAAAATAATGATATTAATGGCTCATTTACCTATTTGTCTCATCCGTATGCAACAGCCACTCAAGATTACTCTATGGGTAGTCATTTTGATTTGAATATCACCGCAAAAGATTATAATGAAAATCGAACAAAAAATTATAATACTTTGTGCTATGCTAAACCAAAAGATATAAATATTACTTATTCACCATCAAGTATTCCTAACCTAAGTAAAATTTATATGCAATTGCTTCATGATGATGTGGTTGTGGGAGATACAAGTCATACGCTCAGTGCTAAGCTGAATTTCTCAGGTGTGACGAAAGATATTTTTACAACCGATCATAACGGTACAGCTGTTTTGCATTTTAAAATAAATTATGATCGCGATGAGACCAAAACGGTTAATAAATTTGATTTTAACAGCAGTAAGATCGATGTGAAAACGACCGATGAAGTAAATGCGACCATTATCCCATCCGGTGGGGCAACGTACGTTTACGGTCGGCTCATTCCGCGTGATGTTCGGGTATTTGGCACCAATCCATTTACCGCAAATGGTTGGTATGAAGTGTTTAATACTCCGATTTTGGGGGGAACCACATTGCCACCGAGCAAAAATGGATCGTCTTGGTTCGTCAATCTCCTGCATAATGATAAAATTGATGGAAATGCCGATGTGACACGCGTTATCCCCAATACGTTAGCGTTGCCGGCAAACAGTGTACAAGACCCTTTGCATAATGGTATCGGAGTTGAAACGTATACTTTTGGAGGTGGGGTTGTACCCTACAGCGGGAAAGCCCATATCGATGTTGCTCCATGGCTATGGTATGGCGAGACGGCATTAGGCTATGCGGATCCGGGGAAAAATGTGGATGGAACACTAGATGGAGCAGTAGATGAAAATGATTGTTTGCATCATCCGTGTTTTAATATAAATGTTGTTCCCAACATTGGTCGCGGGGGAAGTGCAACCAGCACCGATTTACGGGACAAAAAATTAAACAAGAGCACAACTAGAGGAACAGGTGTAACGTACGATTATACACCGGCAACACGATGAGGAGAATGACTATGCGCTCAGCTATGGCAATGATAGAGATGATATTCGCGATCGTTATAATTGCTATTAGCGTAATGACTATCCCCTCTATGATGAGTATTGCGGACAGTGCGTCCAAAGGTGTGGCGGTAGATGAGGATGTCTTAAAGCGCTTATCAGGAGAGATTACAAAAGTTTCTCAGGCACGGTGGGATCAAAACTCTATTGCACCTGAATTTTATCCGTTATTGATTGCGGGGGACATACAATGTGATCGCATTGTTGGTGGGACAGCGTATCGTCTAAACCCCGATTCCTCTATGCCGTGTTCGACGAATGTACCGTTGATGGCGGCGGCTCCGGGTGATGGTAATTTAAATTTGACCCAAGGGATTGAGCAACTTCATAATAGAACGTATAATCTTGAGGTGAATGCAACCAATGACGGAAAGCTTTATACCATTCCAATCACGTATAATGTTAGTTATGTGACAGCGACTACTTCGGCATTGAATGCTGCCGGAGTTGCCACGGCGACATGGCGGCTTGGCTCATCGGGCGCTATGAATCCAACCCCATCAGTAGCACAAACTCATCTAAAGCGGGTTGTCGTCAGGACAGAGTCCAGTATTCTTGACACCAATATGACGTTGACTTTTTTTAAATCCAATGTTGGGAAGTTTGCCGAATGAAACCTATCAATAACCGAAAAGCGTTTAGTATGATCGAACTGTTGTTTGTCATCGTCATTATGGGAATCGTCGGTGGGGTAGCATTGGAAGCGGTGCGGGAGTACTATAACGGTATCTATCGGACGGGTATATATACTAAGCGTATAGCGGAGGCTGACTATATATTAGAGCAAATTTCTAAATATTTTGAAAACGGGGTGTCGGATTCGATCATCCGTTTGGATGAAAACGATGCGACGGGATGTTATGGCGTACCAGCAACGGGCGATGACGCTAAAGACTACACGATTGCATTTGTGGCTGTGGACAGTGATGGTGCACAGGGGGGGTATTGGAGTCCGACACATTCACGGTGGTTGCCCGCATGGACGAGCGATGTTGTTTCTAATGGGACGGCTTTGACTTCATTGGATGCCAATTATACGGCGATAAATACAGTGGCAAATCCGCTCACTGCTCAAAATGCAGCAATTTTTCGACGTGAGGGTCTTGGTGAGGGAGCAGATGAATGCCACAGGTTTGGTTGGAATAGTGGAGGTAATACAAATAATGTCTATCGAACTATTAATGCTGTTGTCTCCGATACAGAGTTAACTCTGAATAATCCGCTGAGCTTAACTGGAGGGCAAGTTAGTCGGGCTTATGTATTGCGTACCGCGTATGCTTTTCGCGCGAAAGGTGGGGCATTTAAGATGTACAGCGGATTTAAGCCATGGAAGAATGAGCGCTATACTGATCTAAATGTTATAGCACATCTTTTGGCTGATAAAGTAACCCACTTCACGATCCTATATGATAACACTAACACAAATATCAATTCTAATGTGGGTAATATCTATACTCTAAAAATATGTATGCAAGGGGTAGATGAAAATTTGAGTGATTCAACCCATTCCAAAGATCAGATCTGCCGTGAAAGGATGGTTCATGTACGCTATTAAACGTAAAGGGTTTGCGATGATTCTCGCAATTTTCGTCGTTGTTTTGATCGCGATGGGAGGGACGCTCCTGTTATCCAATGCATCGATGGGGAGTAAAACGACTTTTGTCAATTATTTACGTGCAGAGGCGGAGCTATTAGCACAAAGCGCTACCGATTATACACTGATGCGCGCTCAAGCTATTGATACAACCGCTATAGGTAATCCTTGTTTAAATCAACTCAATATTACTGTGAATGATGCGGGTGGAAGCCCGATGTTTGATATTCGAACAACATTGACCTATAGTTTTAGAGGAGCACGCGCAGTGGGGTGTACTTCGTGGATAGCACAGAACACGGGTAAAGATACTACCGTGATGATTGATGTAACGGTTAGCGATCATAATCTCTCAACGGAAACGATACGGGTACATAAACGTTCATGGCAGAAATTGTAAGAAGTTCCGTTCATGCTTCGACAAGCTTAGCACGAATGGAATCTTAAAGGGCGAGTTGTGCGATCTTAGCGAGGACGTCTTTTTCACGAACCGGTTTCATAAGAAAACCGTTAGCTCCGCACTCTAGCGCTTCCCCTTTTTTCGTTTCATCGGTAGTGAGAACGATAACCGGAAGTTGACGAAGTGAGTCATCGGCACGGATCACTTTGAGCATCTCGATACCTCCCATGACCGGCATGATAATATCCAGCAAGATAATATCTATATCGTTTTGTGATTTGAGAACACCGATAGCATCAGCACCATTTTTTGCCTCTACAACCGAAGAGACATTCGGGGTTTTCATTAGCATGGTTTTGAGCAACTTGAGGTTAATCATATCATCATCAACCGCAAGAACTTTTAATTTCTTCTCATCCATTTAGAATTTCCCCATTCGCTTAGATAAATTTTTCAAAAACAAGACGCAATAGATCTTTGTTGACGATATTTTTGATAATCTCATGTACATACATTGTGTCTTCCGAATTCTCAGGAGCACTCGGGTCGACAAGCATTACTAAGGATGTATCGCTTTTACTTGTATGGATTATATCATACAGATCCTTGAGATTGAGCGTACTTAATGATTTATCAAAAAGCGCGAGTTTATAACGGCGTTCGCGAAGCTCATTTTGAAGTTGCTCCGCGGTGGTTGCGGTTTTATAGGTGTAGCCTAAATCATCAAGAATACGGGAAAAGAGTTTCAACTCCAGAGCGTTTTGCTTGGTGATAATGATGTCGGCATCATACGCAGACGGGCGATCCACAACCGCAGGCTCAGGGGAGACAATGGTTTCTTCCTCAATGTTTACTTCTGGAAGGGCAGGTTCTTCCTCATCGATTTCAGGTTCATCAAGGAGAATTTCATCTTCTTGAACCTCTTCGATAAGAGCTGGTACACTCTCTTCTTCTAGGATGCTCTCAGGTTCTGATTCTTCGCTAAGCAAAGTCGGTGTTACATCAATCTCTTCTGTTGGGATAGACTCACCCTCGGTTGAGCCGATGATTTCATGAACCGATTTTGGAACCGGATTGATTTCGATAATTTTATGCGATAAGAAATTATTGAGTAATGAGATGATCTCACTTCTTACCAACGGTTTAGTCGTATATTCATCCATTCCGGCTGACATGAATCGTTCGCGGTCACCTTTGAGTGCATTTGCCGTCAATGCGATGATCGGCGTATGTGATTGTCCGTAATCCTCTTCGAAATCTAGGATCTCTTGCGTTGCTTCGATACCGTCAAGTACCGGCATTTGAATATCCATGAAGATAATGTCAAAATTACCGTTTTTACGTTTCTCAAATGCTTCGAGTCCGTTATTCGCGATGGTGATTTCCAATCCTAAGTCTTCGAGTGTTCTGCGGATCAGTTTTTGATTGATGATATTATCTTCGGCGACAAGAGCGGATGCTGCAAATCGGGAGTTTTTCTCATCGAATTTTTTACGGCGTGATACTTTGACTTTGCGGTTGCTGAATGCTTCCGCATCATAGGCATCAAGGGTTGTACGTATTTTTGAACTGTTGAGCGGTTCATATAAAACTTTGAAAATGTCGATTCCCATGGAGTCGATTTTTTTCATATAGAATGATTTGGTAATGAGAACCAGTTGCTCTTGTGACGAGGAATAGGTGATGAGATCATCATCGCTCGTGTAGTCGTTATCTACAAACAGCAAGTCATAGTTAACTTGGCGTTCCAACATTTTGAGTTCATCCATCTCATGGAATGTGGTATAACTGACTCCGAAATAGTCCAGATACTCTTTGAGATAGGTATTTTGGAGTTTCTTCTTAGCATTGCTTTCCAAAATAACGGCATTGATGTTGGAGAATGATCCTTTTAGAGGTTCATTGAGGGTCTCAATCTCTTCAAATTCGATGGTGAAGAAGAAGGTGGTTCCATTGCCCGGTTCGCTCTCAAGATCGAGTTTAGACCCCATAAGCTCTACGAAACGGCTCGAAATGGTAAGACCGAGACCGGTACCGCCGTATTTGCGAGTAATTGACGTATCGGCTTGAGAAAAGGCTTCGAAAATACGAGAACGCTGTTCACTGGTAACCCCGATACCGTTGTCTTTAACTTGGAAACGGACTTTGGTACGGTTGAGGGTATCACACTCTATGCGGCGAATATCGACACTGATTGCTCCGCCGCTGTTGGTAAATTTAACCGCATTGGAGAGGAGGTTGATGATAACCTCTTTGATTTTGGTCGGATCCCCTTTGAGCGGTCGTTCAAGGCTCGGATCGACATAACACGCAAGGTCGATATGTTTCTCAGAAGCACGAACTCCATACACTTCGACTGCACTTTCAAACTCATCGATAGGGTTGAAGACAATCTCTTCGATTTCGAGTTTGTTACTCTCAATTTTAGAGAGGTCAAGGATGTTATTAATAATTTCAAGAAGGTTTTCAGAACTTTTTTCAATGATGTCGATAAATTCGCGTTGTTCATCATGAAGTTCGGTATCTTTGAGGAGTTCGGTAAATCCGACGATACCGTTAAGCGGAGTACGAATCTCGTGCGACATATTGGCCAAGAACATCGATTTCGCTTCGGATGCTTCCATCGCATATTGTTTATCGGTGAGTGTTTGCTCGATAATACGTTCCAAGAGGCCGTATGCTTGGGCTGTTCCTGCTGCAGTATCAAGGTTGATAGTATGGCTTAGAACTTCCGCTTCGGTATCGTGGGTATCTTCGGCAACGCGACGTAAAACGGACTCAAGATTTCGAATATTGGTGGTGATCTCAGCAGAGAAAAAATAGCCCAAGATAGCAATCAAAACTCCGAGAATCCAAATGGTAACCGCGATGATTAGAACCTGAACGGCTTGGTTTTTGACTACGGATGCCCGTTCGTCCATAGCGCCGATTAAGACTTTTTCAGCTTCATTGATCGCATCGACTTTTTCGGAGATCATAGCGAACCAGATACCCGATTGGGTTTCATAGGCACCGGTGGTACTTTTTTGAAGAATAGTGGTTCGCTCGGATGTAATATCGAGGTAAAGCTCCGTATTATCTTCACTGTATAAGGAAGCTTGTAGCTGAGCTTGGATCGGCTTGTTGTTCATCCCCTCGAGATTAAAGGTATCGGCTTTTGCAATGAGAGAGACCCATTTGTTTAGCTCTTCTTCTGAGAGCGGAGTTGCACGAGAGAGAACATAGGTGATATAGTCACGTTCAATACTGCTGAACTCATTGGCACGTACCAAAGAGAGATAAGCATAAGAGAGGGAGTTTACCTCTTCATCAAAATGAAAAGAGGCCAAATCGGCAAGCTCGTTGATAAGCTGATCTTCCGATTTACTATAAATATCGGTAAAAACGTGATTGAAAACTGCACTTTTGTTATCTACCAAAGGTCGTGAAAGGAGGATCTTTTTTTGCAAATCATTGATGAGTTTTGAGAGGGAAGCCGCTTTTTGCGCTTCTGCCGTACTCATATCATCAAGACTTGAGAGATGTTTTTTATAGGCATCCATTTTTTGATCGACGAGGGCACGTTGCGCATTGAGTGATTTGAGAGTAGCGTCTGAGGCATTCCCCATGTACATTACCGTCATACCGCGTTCACGAGAGATATTATTAATCAAATCGTTTAATTGTTTGTTCCCCTCAAGTCTCACTTGAAGCTGACCGGCCCCTTGATAGCTAACATACGCGTTATATACGTAGTAACTCGCGAGGGTAAAAAGTATCAGAATCGGTAAGAGACTGATGAGGCGAAGCCGATTTCTAAGTCCTAGTTGCATGGTATCTCCTATAGTTGTTCAAGAAAGCCGTTGAGTCTTTTGGAGGCTTTATGGGCCTCTTGGGCATCATTGGTTTGAGATAAGATAGCCAATTCATCGGAAATCTCGTTAAGACGTAGATTGTCACTGATCCCCTTGAGTTGGGTGGCTGTTCTTTTCCAAGCGTGTGTATCGAAAGCCCCGATAGCGGCGGCAATCTCTTTTCCTGCGCGTTGAGCGTCATGTTTGTATTCATTGATCAATTCATTAAAAAAGTCGTGTTCGATTCCAAGCTCTCCGGCAATCAAAACTTTGTTATAGTGAAGTGACTGAACCGGTTCGGAAGGAGCACTCTCTATAATAGGCTCACTTTCAATCGGTTCAAGCGTAAAATCTTCATCGATATTGATTGTGGGGCTGAGCTCCTCTTCGTGAATGATTAATGGATCATCATTTTTTAGGGTAAAACTATAAATGTCATCATCGCTCACCGAAGGGGCCGGAGCGGTTAGTGGCTGGGTCTCTTGTTCAGGTTCTTTGAACCCGATTTCAGGAGCAACTTCAGCAACCTCTTTCCCCTCTAGTTTTTCGATGATTGAATAAAAATATTTGAGATTAGCCTCAATTTCAATCGGATCGGCTGACGTGTTGATAACACTGAGTGTTTCAAAAGCATCTTCGATGCGAAGATTTGCCGCTACCCCTTTGAGCTTGTGCGAGAGAATCTTGAGATTATTCATATCTCCTTTGAGTGTAGCTTCGAACAATTCGGATTTAAACTCGTAGGCTTGTTGAATGAAGTCTCCGATAAATTCTTGAATCAAATCTACCGGTAATCCAAGCTCTTTAGCAGCAACACTCGGATCAAAACGGTATGATTTGTCCACTTTCAGAGCACTGATAAATGCTTTTTCCGCTTTGCTGTATTTAGTATCTCCCAACATAGGTAGCTCGACTTTAGGTTCAGTGCGAGGTACTACGACAGGTTCAGGGGTAACAACAGGTGCGGATTCTGGAGTAAAATAATCTTTTTCTAGCTCTTCATCACTCAGAGGCAAAGAGAGTTTGGCATACAAATCATCCAGCGGCTCTTCGGGAGTTTCTATTTCATTAAATGATGGGACATCAAGGATTCCCGGTTCGCTGAGAGTCGTAGGGGTGATGTGATCGTAATTCGGTAAGACGGACGGAGTCGCTTCAACCGGTACAGGTGTTTCAATAATCGGAGGTTTGGATTTTGGAACAATCGGATGAGGTTTAACCTCGTCTCCGCTGAGGGATTGAATATGGAGCATATCGATGGCAAAGCCGGGTTGAGAAGGCTCTGCGCTTAAAAAAAGGCTATTAACTTGAAGGGTACAGGAGAAGGTACGACCGTTGGCGTGAACAATAGCTGAGCGGGCATCGGAATCGGCATGAAGTAAAAAATCGATCCATCCGAAACTTTTGAAATTGTGAATGTAACCCGGTTCTTTTGCAAAAAGATCGGCCACATCACTGCATACACTGAGTAAATCCTCGAAAGATGCGTAATTCAGGAGTTTTAATCCCTCTTCATCGATCCCGATAAATTCTTGTTTATGGTTATAAAATAACACGCTTCCCCCTATTGTTCTTGTTCAATCATTTTTTTGTACAGCTCAGCAGTTTCGTCAATGTTTTTGCGTGACGCAGGTTTACGTGCTGCCATGTACCCTTTTACTTTCCCATTTTCATCATAGGTTGGTGTTACTTCGGTATCAACCCAGTAATAACGCCCGTCTTTGCGGAGATTTTTAACCAATCCGTGCCAAAGAGTTCCTGCTTGAATCGTTTGCCACATTTGGGCAAATGCCGCTTTTGGCATATCGGGATGGCGTATGATATTGTGAGGTTCACCTATCAACTCATCAACCGTGTATCCCGAAATTTCGCAAAACTTTCGGTTGGCAAAGGTAATAACCCCTTTTAGATCGGTTTCGCTAACAATAGCGCGCCCATCAAATACATATTCTTCATCCACCGGAGTAGGTTTTTCCATCATGTGACCCCTTAGCTAAAAAACTGCTGAAAACATATTCTGTGGAATATGGCATAAACTCCATAAAAGATTACTTAGACGTCGTTTCTCTGTAATGATTTTGTATGTTTTCGGCATCTTTTTTCCCGATAAGTTCGACAAGGGTTGAAAAATCACTTTTGGCAATCGCATCAAACGTTCCGAAATAATCGATTAATTTATGGATTTTTGCCATACTGATTCCGCTGATGCTAAGCAGTTTGGACTCCTGATCACGTTTGAGTTTTGTCTTTTTGTGGAAGGTGATTGCACTTCGATGGGCTTCATCGCGCAGCATTTGGATAAATTGGAGACGTCTATCGGTTGTTTCGAGCCGTAACAGAGTATCTTGGGTATGAAGAATATCGCGTGCGGAGCCTTTGGCTCGGTGCGATTTAGCGTCAATTTTTTCTTTGCTGATAGCAACCACATCGAGATAAATACCATGCGAGTTCAATAAATCGACCGCCAATGTACGCAGCGTTGATCCTCCGTCAATGACCCATAAATCGGGAGGCGGGTTTTCACCAAATCCTTCAATACGGCGGCGGAGCATTTCGGACATTTGACCGTATTCATCTCTCTCGTGTAGGTGATAGGTGCGATACCCTTTTTTATCAAAATGGCCGTTATCGTAGGTGATCATCGCCCCTACCGTGGCACTTCCTCCGTGATGGGAGTTATCAAACACCTCGATTCGATGCGGGAGTCTATCGAGAGTGAACAACTCTTGGATCTGATGCAATAGCACCTCTTTGGTCGGTTGAGGAGTTCGGAGAAGCTCATGGGCATTGGTGAGGGCTAGCTCGAGCAACTCTTTTTTCCCACCCCTCTGAGGAACTTCGAGTTGCGCTTTTTTACCGAAGAGTTGGCTCAGGTGCTCGACTACCCACTCACTCGATTCAAAGGGGTGTGCGGTTAAGATAGGGGCGATAATAGGGGGCTTATCCGTGCCGTAAAACCCTACCACCGTCCGTTCATACGCTTCATCGAGGGAAAAATAAGGGGTGAGCGGGATAAAGTCATGGGTCGAAGAAGCGACTTTCCCCTCGCGGATAAAGAGACGAAGGATACAGGCGCGAGTTTCTCCCGTTGCGATGGCGAAGACGTCATAGTTATCCGTTGATGCCATATCGATTTGGGACGCTATTTCACTTTTTGAAATCCGCTCGATACGATCCCGTAATACAAGAGCCTCTTCAAAACGGAGCGATTCGGCATAAAACTCCATTTTAGCTTCGAGCTCTTTGATGAGACGTCGTTTATTTTGTATCCATTCGATCCCCTGTTGCACCATCGGCATATAATTTTCTCGTGGAACGGGGAATTCACAAGGGGCGAGGCACTGTTCCATCTGGTAAAACAGACACCCTTTTTTCCCTTTCAGACAGCTCTTCTTTTGCACCAATTTGAGCAATTCATAGAGAGAGTCGAGAATATCGCGTGCACCGACTGAAAAGGGACCGAAATAACGGATCCCTTTTCCTTTGATGATTTTACGGGTGAGTTCAAAATGGGGATAGGGCTCTTCCATATCGACGTAGAGGTAAGGGTACGTTTTGTCATCCCTCAGGAGAATATTGTATTTGGGTTTGAGCTGTTTGATGAGAGAATTTTCCAAAATCAGGGCATCGTGTTCATTTTCGACGATGATATAGTGCAAGGCTACCGTCTCAGAGAGCATTTTTTGGATGCGTAGTGACAAGGTCGGTTTCGGAGCGAGTGTGGGGGTGAGCAAAAAATAGCTTTTGACCCGTTTGGAGAGGTTTTTCGCTTTGCCGATGTAGAGGATTCTCCCCGCGCTATCTAAGTACTGGTAGATTCCCGCTTGGTGGGGGAGGGATCGAATTTTCTCAATCATCGGTGAGCTCTTAATGAATAATTTATGGTAGCTATTATAACATCCGTCATTAAAGAAAAAGGGGAACAATGTCAAAAATATACCTATTCGGCACCATTGTCGCCGTAATACTATTTTTGAACGGATGCGGCTACAAAGCTCCTCCTTATTATGAAAAACCGACCCCTGCAAAGGAATCATCCGTTGCGTTATGATGTTGTAATCATCGGTTCAGGGGTAGCGGGGCTTTATACCGCGAGTGCCTTGCCAAAGCATTTAAAAGTGCTTATTATCAATAAATCGAACCCGTGGGAGTGCAATACCTACTATGCACAAGGGGGAGTAACAACCGCCTATAACGACGAGGACATCGCGCTTCATGTCCAAGATACCCTCGATGCGGGGGCGGGGATGTGTAATGAAACGGCCGTAAACGTGATGAGTGAAAACTCTCAGGGGGTAATACACGATTTGATTCGGCGCGGATTTGAATTTGACAAAGATGAAGAGGGAAATCTTCTCTACACCAAAGAAGCTGCCCATTCGCGAAGCCGAATACTTCACGCGGGTGGAGATGCGACGGGGAGGTATCTGCACTTCTTTTTGCTGGGTCAAAATCCCCATCCGATGATGAGCGATACGACCGTCGTCGATTTGTTGATCGAAGAGGGGCGATGTTGCGGTGTGGAAGCGATTACACGGGGAAAACGGAGAACTATTTTAGCCGATAACATCGTTATCGCCAGCGGTGGTGTGGGATCACTCTATGAGTACCATACGAACGCTTTTACCATCAGCGGGGAGATTCAGGGGATTTGTATTGAAAAAGGGATTGCACTCGAATCGATGGAGATGATGCAGTTCCATCCTACCGTTTTTGTCGCCAATAACTGGGCGCGTAAACAACTCCTCTCCGAAGCGCTCCGAGGGGAAGGGGCGCATGTCGTCGATGAAAACGGGTATCGCTTTTTGTTTGAGTACGATCCGCGCGGCGAATTGGCTCCGCGTGACATCGTGAGTCGTGCTATATTCGATTATAAACAGCGAAGCGGTAAACAGGTCTATCTCTCATGTGAAGATTTTGAGAGTGAGTATTTTAAAGAGCGGTTCCCGAATATCTATAAATCCCTCAACGATTTGGGATTTCACCTCCCCAAAGAGCGGGTTCCGATCTCTCCGGCATTTCACTATGCCGTTGGGGGGATCAAAACCAATCTTGATGGAAGCGTTCCGGGGATAAAGGGGCTTTATGCGGCAGGAGAAGCGGCATCTACCGGAGTTCATGGAGCAAATCGTCTGGCGAGCAACTCATTGCTGGAGGGGCTTGTGTTCGCTCAAAGAGCGGCAGAGTCGATTTTGGCACACCCCTCACACGGATGCGGTGAGGATTTTACATTAGGTACAGAGCCGTTGGAACTAGACGGGGATAAAGAGAAAAAAGATGAGCTTCGTCGGATCATGTGGGACAATGTCTCGATCAAACGGACTCCGAAAGGGTTGAATACCGCATTGGAAGCGATAGATAAAATGCTCTCGGAGAACGTAGGGAGATTATTGCGTCTTCGCCTCTTAACAGCTCGAAGTATCGTTGAAGCGGCGCAAAAGCGTCCTGAATCGATCGGGGTACATTTTATAACACAAGATGAGAAACAATGACAATCTCAGCCAATGAATCGGCTGCAATCAATTTGGTAAGTCATCCGTTCGGATGGTTTCTCCTCGCTATTTTCGTAGTGGGGTACTATTTTATCGCGGCTGAAGAGAAATACCATATCGATAAAGCTAAACCGGCACTGTTTGTCGGAACATTAATGTTTGTTCTGATCGGGATCTATTATGTGATCAATGGAGCCGATTTGACTCCGTTTGAGCAGGAAGTGGATCATTTGATTTTGGAGATTGCCGAAATCTTCTTTTTCCTATTTGTCGCGATGACCTATATCGAAGCATTGGTGGAGAGAGGTGTATTTAGTGCATTACGTGCAAAACTGATTGCCAAAGGGTACAGCTATCGAGAGCTGTTTTGGATTACCGGAGCTTTGGCGTTTTTTATCTCTCCCGTCGCCGATAACCTCACCACCGCATTGATCCTCTCGACGGTATTATTGACGATTGACGGTAAAAGCAAAGAGTTTCTTGTCCCTAGTGCGATCAATGTCGTTGTTGCGGCGAATGCCGGGGGTGCGTGGAGTCCGTTTGGAGATATTACGACCTTGATGGTATGGGCGGCAGAGAAGGGAGCGTTTGTTGATTTTCTCTATTTGTTTCCGGCGGCTTTCATTGGATGGCTTGTTACTGCGGCATTACTGGTTCGGTATGTTCCTGCTCTCGATCCGAATAAAGACGGTGACCCCGAAGCGGCTGAAAAAATCGAAATCCTCAAAGGGGGAAAAGTGATCATTGCATTCGGTGCATTGACGATTGCCCTTGCGGTTGTAGGAAAACAGGTTCTCCATTTACCTCCGATGTGGGGGATGCTCTTTGGTTTGGCGATTCTACAGCTTTATATGTATTTTCTCAAAGCGAAGCATAACGTCGATATTAGTATTTTCGAGGCAATGAGTAAAGTTGAGAACAATACACTCCTCTTTTTCTTCGGAATTTTAGCGGCAGTGGGTGCACTCCATTTTACGGGATTTTTGACGTATGCCGCAAAATTGTATGAGGTATTTGATCCGACACTTGTCAATATCGGTGTAGGATTTCTCTCGGCAATCGTTGATAATGTTCCCGTAATGTCGGCGGTACTCAAAGCCTCTCCCTCCATCGATCATGCACAGTGGATGTTGGTTACGATGACGGCAGGTATCGGGGGATCACTCATTAGCTTCGGCAGTGCGGCAGGGGTCGGTGTTATGGGAAAAATGCACGGTATTTACACCTTTTCAGCACACATGAGACTAGGATGGACAGTCTTGGTCGGGTATATTGTCTCTTTGGGCGTATGGTACTTCCAATTTATGGTTTTAGGCTTTTATTAATCAAAATTAATCTACATTAGGGTACCCTTTCATTAACGCAAAGGGTACACAATCGCTTACCCTCCCGATTATCTCCACTTAAAGGCTCTCCTTTGAAAGATGTCAATATTATCGTTCTTGATTTTGGTTCACAGTACACACAGTTGATCGCACGCCGTCTGCGCGAAGATAAAGTTTATTGTGAGGTACTTCCGTATCACACTAAAATCGATGCTATCAAAGCAAAAAATCCTAAAGGGATCATCCTTAGCGGCGGACCTTCATCGGTGTATAACAAAGACGCCTACACCGTCGATCAAGGGGTCTATGCCCTCGGAATCCCTGTTTTGGGAATTTGTTACGGGATGCAACGTATCGCGGTCGATTTCGGCGGAAGTGTTATCCGAAGTGATCACCACGAATACGGCAAAGCGGAATTGACCATCGACATGACGCAACACTCGGTACTTTTCGAGGGGTGTGAAGATGAGCGTGTCGTATGGATGAGCCATTCGGATAAAGTAGACGTATTGCCGGAAGGTTTCGTTCCTATCGCTTATTCCCCGAACTCCCCGTATGCAGCCATCGCGAATGAAGAAAAAATGGTCTACGCGATGCAGTATCACCCAGAAGTGAATCACTCCGAAGAGGGGTATTTGATGCTCCGCAACTTCGCCCGTAAAATCTGCGGCATTACTGAAAAATGGGATATGGGACATTTCCTCAAAGAGCAGATCGTCAAAATTCGCGCTCAAGTAGGGGACGGGAAAGTTCTCTGTGCCCTCAGCGGAGGAGTTGATTCATCCGTCGTTGCGGCATTATTGTACGAAGCAATCGGGGATCAGTTGATTCCGGTTTTCGTTGATAACGGTTTGCTCCGCAAAGGGGAACGTGATTCGGTCGAAAATATTTTCAAAGTCCACCTCAAAGTCCCTCTCGTCGTTGCCGATGCATCGGAAAATTTCCTCGGTAAACTCGCGGGTGTGACTGATCCTGAGACGAAACGTAAAATTATCGGACACACCTTTATCGAAGTATTTGAAGCGGAAGCCAAAAAACACGACGGGATCAAATTCTTGGCGCAGGGGACATTGTATCCTGACGTCATCGAGTCGGTTTCGGTTAACGGTCCCTCTGTCACGATCAAAAGCCACCATAACGTCGGCGGGCTCCCTGATTGGATGGATTTTGAGCTGATTGAACCGTTACGCGATTTGTTCAAAGACGAAGTGCGTAAACTCGGACTTGAGCTTGGGCTTCCTGATTCATTGGTAAACCGTCACCCGTTCCCTGGACCGGGTTTGGGTATCCGTATCATGGGTGAAGTGAACAAAGCGGATTTGGATTTGCTTCGCGAAGCCGATGCTATTTTGCTTGATGAGCTCAAAGCGAGCGGTTACTACACCAAAACATGGCAGGCGTTTGCGGTACTTCTGAACGTCAAATCAGTCGGTGTTATGGGAGATAACCGTACCTATGATAATACTGTATGTGTACGCGTCGTAGAAGCGGTGGACGGGATGACGGCAACGTTTGCCCATCTTCCGCATACCCTGTTAGAGCGTATCAGCCGCCGTATCATCAACGAAGTCGACGGGATCAACCGCGTCGTGTACGACATCAGCTCAAAACCGCCCGCAACGATCGAGTGGGAATAAGGCGCACCCTTTGCGCCCCATCTATCTAATCTCCAAAACTCCCTATGAGGGAGTGATTCATATCCCTATTCTTACCATCCGTTTTTTATCTCCTACAATCGATTTCAATGGCTATGAAGGGGTGATTTTTACCTCGAAACAGGGTGTTCTAGCGCTTCAAAACTATTCACTCGATTGGGAAAAACTGGGATGTATTTGTGTCTCCGAATCGACTGCGAACACTGCCCGTGCAGTAGGAGCGGAGAATGTTGAGGTTGCGCAGGGGTACGGGATGAGTATTTTGGATATTTTATGCGACAAAAAGCGAAACGGCAAATGGCTCTATCTCCGACCCAAGGTGATAGCATCCGAGTGGGTTGAAGGTGCGAGAGAGCAAGGGATTGAGATCGATGAAGCGGTTGTGTATGAGAGTGTCTGCAATGAAGAAGCGAGTGATTTTGCGATTTCACAAGAGGGTGTATTGATTTTTACGTCCCCATCGACTATCCGCTGTTTTCTCCAAAATTATCCGATATTTCCGACACAGGATGTCGTTGTGATCGGCAAAACGACCCAAAATGCTCTCCCTGTAGAAGTTGGATCGTATCTCAGTGAAACGACGAGTGTTGAAGCTGCTGTCGAATTGGCACGCCAAATTGCCTTTAGGGGATAAAATTCATCACCCTTTTAAGATTTTAGGGCTATAATTATTTACTCTGGGCGAAGCGAGTAATCGCATTTTGAGGGTTCTACATATACATGGAGTCACAGCCGTAGTTGTCTTTGAGTGTCGGTGGTCTCGTTTGAACGTATTTTTTACGTGAGAGATTGTCGCCGGAAAAGACGCTCGAGTGGCTTTTTTCGGCTTTGAGAACCGAAGCT
>NZ_DASUIQ010000036.1:0-9294 GCF_036279695.1 Sulfuricurvum sp. | reverse complement strand
GTTTTTGATGGCACTTTCAGGATTGGCGAGGTTCTCGACATCGATATGGCTCGGAATATCTTTGCGGAAAAAGAGCCATAATACAACAATTGAGGCGATGATACTGAGGAGATTCGGGAGGAACATCGTCCGTGCGTATTCCCAAAAACCGATTTGGAAATATCCTGCCGTGACGATGTTGGTGAGGTTAGAGATCACGAGCGGATTGGAGGCACTGTCGCCGATAAATCCCCCCGCCATTAAAAAGGCGAACATCGCAACGGGATTGAGCTTGAGATATTTCATCTTGGCTAAAATGATCGGAGTGAGGATCAGTGCCGCACCGTCGTTGGCGAAAAATGCCGATACCAGTGCTCCAAGGATCATCATGTAGATAAACATGAGATTTCCGTTACCACGAGAGAGACGAACCATCTTGAGTGCCGCCCACTCGAAAAAACCGATCTCATCGAGCACCATCGAAAGGATGATAATACCGATAAACGCGAGCGTCGCATCCCATACGATAGAAGTAACCGTCAAAACATCCTGAGGGCTTACCACATCGAGGATCACCGCTAGAGCCGCACCGATGACCGCCGTGGTACCGATCTGCAATCCTCGTGGTTGCCAGATAATGAAGACTAAGGTCACTAAAAAGAGGGAAACGGCTAAAATCATAAGGTATTCTCTTCGGTTGGATTGGCAATAAATGCCTGTACTTTTGCTTCGATTGTATCACGAACAACGCGAACTTGCTCCATGATTTCATCGTCTGTCCCCATAAAGGTTGAAGGATCAGGGAAACTCCACATAATAATACGGCTGATACCCGGGAAAATCGGACATCTTTGAGCTGCTTCGGCGTCACAAACGGTAATCACGTGACTGTAAGTTCTACCCTCTTTATAGAGGTTAAATACCCCTTTGGTCTGATTGGCAGAAAAATCGAACCCTTTTTCCGCCATCGCACGGACAACATAAGGGTTCATATTACCCGGCTCGATCCCTGCACTCTCGCTACAATCACTACCATGTGCGTAGTGATTGAAAAACGCTTCCGCCATCTGGCTACGTGCACTGTTATGGACACAAACGAATAATACTTTCAACATGAGATCCCCTTTGGTTGTTTTGGATAACAACACTATAGCAAAAAAAACTCTATTAAATCAATATATCTTGATATATTATTTCAATTGTGTTACAATGCCGATAATCGGAGGTGATCTATGGAAATCTTTTTGGGTACTGTATCCGCACTGAACGATGAAACACGCGTAAAATTGCTCGCATTTTTGGATCAACACGGTCCGTTGTGTGTATGCGATTTGCAATCTTCGCTTGGTATGATTCAGTCACGTCTTTCACGTCATCTAAAAATCCTCAAAGACGGGGGATTTTTACGGGTGGATCGATGCGGGACATGGGCGTACTACTCCGTACGTAGCCCATTGGATCGTTTCCGTAGTGAAGCGCTGGCGGAAATCCGTTGTTTGGGAATCGAACTTCCCCCACTTATAAAAATATCAGAAACTGGAGATTGTAAATTATGAAAAATGTTCTTATCCTCTGTACCGGCAACAGCTGCCGCTCAATCATGGGTGAAGCCCTTATCAATGCGAAAATGGGAGAGTGCGTATTTGCGCAAAGCTCAGGGGTGAAAGCCAGCGGAAAAGTAAACCCGAATGCCCAAGCGCTTCTCGAAGAGAAAGGATACTGGAGAGAGGAATACCACTCCAAAGTGATCGATACCGTTATCGATACTCCGTTCGATCTCGTCGTGACTGTCTGCGATCATGCGCATGAGACCTGCCCGATGTTCCCAAAAGCGGTCAAAACGATCCATGTGGCGTTTGAAGACCCAAGCGGAAAAGAGGTAGAGGAATATGCAAAAACACTTGCTCTGATCGAAGAGACCCTTTTACCGATCATCCAATCCGAGTTGTGTGACTGATGATGTGGCAAGAGAGCGTCAACGTCCTCGTGTATGAATGGCTTCAACTGCCTCAAGGGGAGAAACTCTCCGATGCTCTCAACTTTTTTATCTACGATACGGTAAAAATCCTTTTTCTCCTCACTGTAATCATTTTTGCGGTGACACTTCTGCGCTCATACTTCTCTACCGAAAAAGTACGGGAATATCTGAGTCGTAGACATGAATACACGGGAAATGTCCTCGCCGCGCTGTTCGGGATTATCACCCCGTTTTGTTCGTGTTCGGCAATTCCCCTCTTTTTGGGCTTTTTGCAAGCACGGATACCGCTTGGGGTGACGTTTAGCTATCTGATCTCCGCACCGCTGAATAACGAAATCGCCATTGCGATGCTGCTCACCATGTTCGGATGGAAAGTGGCGGCATTGTATATCGGATTCGGTCTTCTCGTCGCTATTATCGGAGGTATCGTGATCGGACGACTCGGACTGGAGAGCGAGATCCTCATTGAAGTCAAACCGATTGAGGGGGAGATTCGTGCCGAAAATCAGGTCATAGCGTTTAAAACACGTCTCAAAGACGCATGGGACTACACCTTCGATATTCTCCGTAAAATCTGGCTCTATGTTTTGATCGGTGTCGGTGCGGGTGCCTTTATCCACGGCTATGTCCCAACCGAGTTTATCACCTCTATCGCGGGTGGAGACAATCCGTTTGCCGTTCCTCTGGCTACACTGCTCGGAGTACCTATGTACAGTAATGCCGCAGGTGTAATGCCGCTCATCGAAGTACTCACGTCAAAAGGGATGCTAATGGGGACGGCATTGTCGTTTATGATGGCGATCACCGCCCTCTCCCTCCCCGAAGCGATGATCCTCAAGCGGGTCATGAGCCTCAAACTCATCGCTATCTTTTTCGGTACGGTTACACTAGGAATAATCGGTGTAGGGTATTTGTTCAATGCCATTTTATAGGAGTTAATATGAAAATCGAAATTACCAATCAAACTAATGGAATCAAGGCATTTCTCGGCGGTTTTAGTACCGAAGAGTTAAGTGCTAAAATAGAGGCGTGTAAAACTGGAGAATGTTCATGTAACTGTGATCCTGCTATGATGCAAAAAATCGAATCAATTGATCTCGAAAGTGTCGATGGAGGATCAACAATCACTATTACCGGAGACGTGGATGCACAAACCCTCGCGCCGATGATGCAAGAATGCTTATTAGGAGATAAACAATGAAAATCGAAGTTTTGGGTACGGGATGTGCCAAATGTAAAGCCCTCGAAGAGGCGACGAAACAAGCGGTCGCAAAAAGCGGCAAGTTCGCTCAAATCGAAAAAGTCGAAGACATTATGAAGATCATGGAGTATCAAGTGATGAGCACCCCAGGACTCGTGATTGATGGTAAGGTTGTCAGTACCGGAAAAGTTTTAAGTGTGGATGAGATCGTTGAGATGATCAAAGCGCAATGAAAACCCTCTATTTCACTCTTCTTCTCGTAAGTTCACTTTATTCCGAAACGTTCGATGCTTATCTCAAACGGTTTGATTACAACGAGCGAACCGAAATGAAAATAAAAAGCCTCGAAGCAATTGAACTCTATAAAATGGGGGAAGTGGAGTTTGTCGATATCCGCTTTAAAGAAGAACAATCAACGTGGGGTTTTCCGTTTATGAAACAAATCCCTCTTAATGAACTTCCAAGTCGTTTAAATGAACTAGATAAGAACAAAACAATTGTCACTGTCTGTCCCCACTACGACCGCGCTGAAATGGCTCGTATCTATCTCACGCTAAAAGGCTACAAAAGCCGCTATCTCACAGACGGGCTAATCGGTTTAGCTGGGTATTTACGCGGAGATGAGGCGAAAGAGTTTGTTAAGGAAACAACTAAAAAATAAATTTGATATGACTGATCTGTTATAATTCCAATAATAAACAAAACGAGATTGCTATGAGATTCATCCTATTTTTATTTTTGACCTCATGTTCATCCCTTTTCGCGACCTCTCAAGCATCATTCCCAAAAAATATCAAATCGATGGTACTAGTCAAACAAAGCATCATCCCAGGCAAAGATGTTGTCCTCCCCAAAGAGACACCCCTCTTTTTACAAGAGACGGTTTCCATGTACAACTGGATCAACAACGGCAAAGGGACAAAGCTCAATATTTATATCCCCAAGAACAAACTCAAATCCTACGCAAGCCATGGTCCCTACGCCGATGGCATCACTTCCGTAGCGATCTATGAAGACCAAAATATTATTTTCGTTACCGAACATTTAGCCGGACAACCGCTTTATGGCGTATACGACCGAAAAGGCAAAGATCTTAGCGGTACACACCCCTCATTGTCCATCAAAACATGTTACCAATGTCATGAGGGGCATGCCGATATATGCAAAAATGGAACATGTGCCGTCCCCATCATCGGTATTTTCAAGAAATGATCCGTTTTTCGATTAAAGCTAAAATCTTTTTTTCCCACTTCTTTTTGGTTACGATTCTCATCGCTGCCCTCTCTTATCGTCATTACCAAAATGAGCTGAATTCTTACCTCAAAAGTGTCATTGATTTTCACACCGCCTCATCGCATGCGATTGTCAGTACCTCTTCGCTGGCGATTTCCGGAGACAACTATGCCAATCTCCAAATGCCCGAATTCATCAGTGAACTCGAACGCCATTCGGAACTTTTGTTTATGAAAGTAGAAGGGATTAGCGACTATTCCTCAATCCCTTATCGGGCCATGTATGATAAAAAAGCGAAAACACTTTGGCGGCTCTATTATCCCCCCTCTTTTGAAGCCGATACCCTCGCAACACTCAAAAATCTTCAATCACGTCAGAATGATCCCTCAGCCGATCAGGTCAAAATCGATTTTCTAATCGAAAGAAGCAAAGATACTATTACGGAGTACCGCCGTAATCTCAATCTCACAAAACAATACGGATCAACGATTCAAAACCTCACCTCTCATCCGACACCTTACATCGATTTAAAATATCACCTTCTCGTACTTTCGCTCCCCACCAACAACCAAGCAGGCGGAACGGTTTATCTAGGGTTTGATATCGGTGAGATTGATACTATTCGTCACAATATCCTCACCGAAGTCTGGATCGAATCCGCCACGGCATTACTCCTCTCACTCATCGTATTAGGAGTACTCTCTATCCGTATTACCCGCCCTCTCGACGAACTCTCCGAATACATGTCAAAAGAGTTTGCGATCTTAGACCCCGAGCAGATTCCATCGCAAAAACGTTCGGATGAAATCGGTTCACTAGCAATGTCATTCAAAATGCTTCTCACGCAGATGAAAGCCTATACCCACCGTCTCGAACAACTTAGTAAACACGACCCTCTCACGGGTCTTTATAACCGCAGAGCGTTCGAAGAGATTTTTGCCACCACCTATAAAACTGCAGTATCAAGTGGGATTGGTCTTCTTTATCTCGATATCGACCATTTTAAACGTTATAACGATCATTACGGACATAATGCCGGAGACAATACTCTCCAAAAAGTAGCTGAGATAATAGAACACTCCTTGCATCGAAAAGGAGATCATGCTTTCAGACTAGGTGGAGAAGAGTTCGCCATAATTCTCTCTATCGATTCTATTATAGAAATGGAATCCATTGCAGAGAGAATTCGGCTAAGTATCCAAAAGGCTTCCATAGAACATATTGAAAACTATCCTGATAATACTGTGACCGTTTCTATAGGCGGTTGTTTTAGAATATGTGATGTCAATACTCCTATCGATTTATCCTCAATGTTACACTGTGCAGATGAAAAACTTTATATCGCTAAAGCAGATGGGAGAAATCGAGTTCGAATTTGATTCCTACACTGCCTTGATAGGATAAGCTATAATAGTGTTTCATAATTTTTCCGGATAGGTTCATACATGATATATTCCATAGCCGCTATCGTTTCAGGTGCCGGAATCGGTGCGTTGTTACGATGGTTTTTAGGTCTTAAACTAAATAGCCTCTATCCCGCTATTCCGCTCGGGACTCTCAGTGCCAATATCATAGGGGGGTATCTGATCGGTATTGCCATCGCATTTTTCTCGACCAATACCGCACTCTCCCCTGAATGGCGGCTCTTCATTATCACCGGATTTTTGGGGGGATTGACCACGTTTAGCACCTTTAGCGCAGAAATCGTTACCTCTATTCAAGAGGGGCGATTGAGTCATGCCGCCATAGGCACACTATTGCACGTCGGCGGGTCTCTCATAATGACCTTTTTAGGGATCGCCAGTATGCTCTATCTTCAAAACAGGGGGACACTATGAAAACAGGATCTCAACTAACCTTCTACACTCTTCGTAGCCGCCGCCATAACGGCGAATATATTTCGAATTGGCTCCCGAAGCTCGCACAGCAAGCCGGTATCCACGGGGTGACAGTTGCCGATGCAACAAAAGGAATAGGACATGACGGTGCATGGCACTCCGCATCATTTTTTGAGCTTACCGACCAACCGATCGAAATCATTATGATCGCCGAGAATGCATCGTGTGACAAACTTTTCGTTCTTCTTGAAGCCGAAAAGCCAAATCTTTTCTATACTAAAACCGCTATAGAATACGGGACAATTTAATTTCCACTGTATGAAACTCCTATCGCTCAACCGAAATATTATTGCTTTAGGAGCCAACAGTTTTTTCACCGATTTTTCTACCGAGATGATTTTACCGCTTCTGCCGATCTTTTTGGAGCGCTTTTTACACTCAACCAAAAGTGAGATCGGTCTGATCGAGGGTGCCGCTGAATTCGGTGTTGCTATGCTAATCGCGCTCTCTGGTTTTTACTCCGATCGTCTGGGTCGTCGCAAAGGGATCACCGTATTTGGGTACGGAATGTCCAATCTCATCAAACCTCTCGCCTTTTTCGCCCAAAGCGCTACCATGATCGCCACCATCCGTATCGGAGACCGTTTGGCAAAGGGGATTCGAGTCGCTCCGCGCGATGCGCTGATCAGTGCTTCTACCCCAAAAGAGATTAGCGGCTATGTCTTCGGATTTCACAAAATGATGGACGGTGCCGGTGCACTGGCGGGTTCATTGAGTGCTTTTGGATTGTTGTTGTGGTTAGGATACAGCGAAGGGACGTTTCGGACTATTTTCGCCATCAGTCTGATACCGGGGCTTGTTTCTATGTTGATCCTCATATTTTGGGTAACGGATGCCCCTTTTGTCCCATCTCCGGCAAGCCGTTTTCGTCCCAAATCCCTAAGTGCTCCGTTTTACTGGCTGGTTGCCTTCCAAAGTCTCTTTAGCCTCTTTGCGATGAACTACTCGTTTATGCTCCTCAAAGCAGAGAACAACGGTCTTGCTTTGGTGATGATACCTCTCGCCTATGCCCTTTATAATCTCACTCAATCGCTATTTGCCATCCCCATCGGTCAACTCGCGGATCGTTTTGGAAAAGGGACACTGTTGTCGATGGTGTATCTCGCATTCGGATTGGGTGCCCTCGCTATGGCTTCGGATGCCACATGGGGTGCATGGCTCGGATTTGGGATTTACGGATTTTTTGCGGGGGGGTTCAATTCTCTGGCCAAAGCGATCATCTCCGATACCGCACCGCATGATCTTAAAGCAACGGCATACGGAATCTATTATACCTCTATCGGAATTATGACGTTTACCTCTCTTACAGGTGCGGGATGGCTATGGGATCACTACGGAAGTACCCTCCCATTTTTAATCGCTGCAGTCTCAGCATTGTTTCTTGGTGTATTACTTTATCTAATGCGAAAAAAACTATTGCACACCGAATAAAAAGTGGTAAACTGTTCCTATTCGTTTTCCCAAGGAATTTTTTTCAATGCTTCGCTCAATTCATGACTCTCTGGAGCCGAAACTCGTATCCCTTTTTCGCCGACAAGGCTATTCATGGTCTGATTTCAGTGCCGATGCCATCGCTGGGCTCGCGGTAGCCATTGTCGCCCTTCCTCTGGCAATGGCGATCGCTATCGCATCGAACCTCCCCCCTGAGCGGGGACTTTTTACCGCTATCGTCGCGGGATTTCTAATCTCGGCGCACGGCGGAAGCCGCTATCAGATCGGAGGTCCGACGGCGGCATTTATCGTCACCGTTGCAACCGTTGCCATGAAACACGGCTATGAGGGGCTGGTTCTAGCCACCCTCATGGCGGGAGGGATACTCATTATCATGGCATTTTTTCGTGCCGGAGAGATGATCAAGTTCATCCCCTACCCCGTTATCGTCGGCTTTACCTCAGGTATCGCACTCCTGATTGCCTTTTCGCAGATTCGTGATTTTTTCGGTCTCTCTATCGCAACCGTTCCTCCCGATTTTATCGATAAACTTACCGTCTATGTCGCCCATCTGCATGAAACCAACTTTGTCGCTATCCTCGTCGCGCTCGCCTCTATCGGTATTATTTTACTTACCAAACGCTATACCCCTAAAATCCCCGGACCGATTGTCGTCGTCGTTCTCTCTGGGATCGCCGTGTGGGCGCTGAACCTTCCGGTAGAGACGATTGAGAGCCGTTTTGGAGCAATCCCGTCCATGCTCCCTACTCCCGTATGGCCGCATATCACGTTTGAAAAGCTCCGTTTACTGCTCCCCGATGCGATCACCATCGCGACCCTTGCCGCTATCGAATCGCTCCTCTCGGCAGTAGTGGCCGACGGTATGAGCGGAACGCGCCATAAATCAAATGCAGAACTGCTTGGTCAGGGGATCGGCAACATCGCATCGGCTATTTTCGGCGGTCTCCCCGCTACCGGAGCGATCGCCCGTACCGCGACGAACGTCAAAGCGGGAGCACGCACGCCTGTTGCTGGGATGATGCACGCGGTCTGGCTTTTTCTCTTTATGCTGCTCCTCTCACCGCTGATCGTCAAAGTCCCTCTAGCCGCATTGGCAGCTATCCTCATGGTGGTAGCGTGGAATATGTCGGAGCTCAAACACGTCCGTGAAATTATGCAGGCTCCGCGTAGTGATCGCATCGTTTTGATCCTCACCTTCGCACTCACCGTCCTCGTTGATCTGAATTTCGCTATCCAAGCAGGAATTGCCCTCGCCTCCATCCTCTTTATCGATCAGATGATGAAAGCGACTCAGATACGCTCCGTGGAGACTGAAGAGGATGATCCCGACTCTATTCACCGTAAATCGATCCCAGATGGGGTAGAAGTGTATGAGATCCAAGGACCTCTCTTTTTCGGAGTTGCTGAAAAATTGGTCGATACCCTCTTGCTGTTTGAAACCCCACCAAAGGTGTTTATTCTACGAATGCGCTACGTTCCCCTCATCGATGCGGCAGGTTTGCACGCCCTTGAAATTTTGCATGAGAGGCTCGCTCAGAACCAAACGGTATTGA
>NZ_DASUIQ010000035.1:0-8623 GCF_036279695.1 Sulfuricurvum sp. | reverse complement strand
TATTATCTTGATATGGCATGGCATTTAACGTTGCCGATAGCGGTGATGGTGTTTGTGGGGATTGGGAGCTTGAGCCTCTATATACGCTCGCTTACGATGGAAATTCTCAAAAGCGACTATATCTATTTCGCCCGATCACGCGGGATAGAAGAGGGCTCAATCGTGCGTCATTACATCCTACCCAATCTGCTCCCTCCGATTGTAACGATGCTTGGACTATCGTTGCCTGGGCTGATTGGAGGATCGGTGATACTCGAATCGATTTTTGGGATCGAGGGGATGGGACAGCTGTTTTATCTCTCTGCAATGAGTCGGGATTATCCGGTGATTATGGGGATTTTAATGATGAGTGCATTTTTGACGCTGATCGGAAATCAGGTTGCTGATGCAGTACTATTGAAACTAAATCCTTTTGTAAAACGTTAGAGGTACTTCTTGAGCGGATAAGTATCAAAAAAGTATACTGTGATCCAATAGTTAGCTGTCAAAAGCAAATTTTTTTTGATTAGGTATTATCCTCGAAAACTTTAACTTGGTAGTTACTAAGTGTTATTTCTTCTCCTGTCTTTTTGTCGATTACAATAGGCTCCGCAATCTCATTGGTATGGATATTGACCAAATTGACTTTGACTCCTTTTGGAGGATAATGTTGATTTCCCCAGTTTAACATCATAATAAGTATCGGAGCCAAATCCATCCCACGCTGCGTTAAAATGTATTCATAGCGTTTATTACTTTCTCCATATTTTTGTTTCTCTAGAATTCCTGATTCAGTTAGATCATTTAATCGTCTCGTCAACATATTAGGGGCAATCCCTAAACTTTTTTGGTATTCGTCAAAGCGTTTCATCCCAAAAAAAGCATCTCGAATAATCAACATACTCCACCATTCACCTATATGCTCTAAACATTGAGCAACAGGACAGGGCATTTCATCATAGCTTTTTCGTTTCATTTTAAATCCTTCATTATTTTACTTGCATAATTATAGCAAAAATAATATACTTTCATTATGCAAGTAAATTTGCACAAAACTTACTGAAGGAAATAAAGATGCGAATGAAGAATAACACTATCCTTATTACGGGCGGTACAAGCGGTATTGGCTATGAATTCGCACGTCAATTATGCGAAGAAAACACAGTTATCATTACTGGTCGCGATCAGGAAAAACTTGATCTTGCAAAGAAAGAACTAAAAAATGTGCATACATTTCGATGCGATATTGCTAATTCGCAAGAGATTACAGCATTGTACACACAGGTTTCAAGAATGTTTCCGGAGTTGAATGTGCTGATCAACAATGCGGGTGTTATGAAAAAGATCGATTTGCAAGAAGAGAGTGATTTAATCAACCTCACGCAAGAGATCGATACCAATCTTATCGGAACGATCCGTATGAGTACGCAGTTCTTGCCGCTTTTGAAAAAACAAAAGAGAGCTGCAATCGTCAATGTTACCTCCGCGCTAGCTTTTGTCCCTTTGGCGAACTCTCCTGTGTACTGCGCAACCAAAGCCGCATTGCACTCGTTTACCGATTCGCTGCGACTTCAACTCAAAAATACGGACGTGAAAGTTTTTGAAGTGGCTCCGCAATTTACGCAAACCCCGTTGATCGATGCTTATGAGAGTAGTAAACAAAATAATATAAATGTCATGCCCGTATCGAAGCTCGTCAAAATTGCGATCAAAAAAATTGAGTGCGGCATATCGGAAATAAAACCGGGACAAAGCGCTGCGCTTAAAATGATCAGTCGCCTTTCGCCGCGATTTGCTCTAAATATGATCAACAAGTCTGCGTAATAACAAATACACTGAATGGAGAAGTATTATGAAAATACACGAAGTTGTAGTTACCGGTTATGGCATGATCAATGGTGTTGGTAACAATGCAGAAGAAGCTTTCAATGCACTTTTGGCAGGTAAAACGGGAGTAGATATTATTTCTCATTTTGATGCGAGCGATGAAAAAGTTCAAATAGCCTGTGAGGTAAAAAATTTCAATCCCGATGATGTTATGGATAAAAAAGAGCAAAAAAAAGCGGATCGCTTTATTCACCTCGGTCTTTGTGCGGTTGCAGAAGCAATGAAGCGTGCGAATATTGGGGATGATGATATTGATCGGAATCGATTTGGTGTTTGTGGCGCGACAGGTATTGGCGGACTCCCGAATATCGAAAAAAATGTTATCAGTAGTTTTCAAAAAGGTGCCAAAGGGGTTTCTCCATTTTTTGTCCCATCGACTATCACCAACATGCTTAGTGGATTTGTCTCTATTTATCACGATCTAAGGGGACCGAATCTTTCTAGCACCACGGCTTGTACCGCCGGATTACACGCCATTACGGAAGCGGCCAAAACAATTATGCTCGGAGGTGCGGATGCGATGGTTGCCGTTGGAGCTGAAGCATGTATTTGCCCTATCGGCGTACGCGGATTTGCAAACATGAATGCATTATCGACTCGCAATGATGATCCCGCTCATGCATCACGTCCTTTTGATAAAGATAGGGATGGTTTTATTCTCGGAGAAGGTGCAGGAGCGCTTATTTTAGAGAGTCTTGAATCCGCTCAAAAACGAGGAGCAAAAATATATGCGAAACTATTAGGCTTTGGGGAAAGTGCCGATGCCCATCACATTACAACTCCTTTGGTAAATCATGAAGGGGCATCGAGAGCGATTAAAGCAGCGCTCGATATGGCAGGCAATCCAATGATAGATTATATCAATGCTCATGGAACCAGTACCTATTACAACGACCTATATGAAAGCAAAATGTTTGAAGGAATATTTGAGCAAGTTCCTCCGTTAAGTTCAATCAAGGGCTCAACAGGACATACATTGGGTGCCGCCGGAGCAATCGAAGCGGTTGTCTCGGTTATGGCATTAAATGCGAATATGATGCCTCCCACGATCAACTTCGAAGAATCAAGTGATGACATGCAACTTGATTATATTCCGAACAAGGCAAGAGCTGCACAGTTGCGCACAGTAATGAGCACTAATTATGGTTTCGGTGGCACAAATGGTGCCGTCATTTTTGGAAAATAGAGGAATGAAATGAAATATATTATGCGCAATCATATAATAGAAATATCTATTTTGTCTGCACTGTTGTTATCCGGTTGTGCGACGCCGGAGGCGAGTATAGCGAAACTGGAAACGCCTCTTTCAATAACGTATCATTATGCGGAAGCCGAAAAGATAGCCTCTGATGAGATAGAGTGGTGGAAGAATTTCAATGATCCAATTTTAACGGATCTCATCGAAAAAGGGCTAAATAACAATCATGACATACGCACTGCAATGACACGTATCACTGCGGCGGATGCTATGCGAGATGTGCAGGCTTCACGTCTTTTGCCTACGATTAACCTCCAAGCATCAGCTTCGAAATCACGTAGCGGATTTCCGCAAGCGGTGAAGCAAGGGCTACCTGATATCCGAGCTTATAATATAGGATTGGGGCTAGATTGGGAAATTGATATCGGCGGAGGGCTGCGTGCGGCAAAAAGTGCGGCAGAATCCGATGCAATGGCTGCCGAGTATGGTGTCGTGGGTGCCCAGTTGGTGATAAGCAGTGAAATCGCGCGGAATTATTTTACGTTGCGCGCGGCACAGGAGCGATTAAAACTGGTAGAGGCATTGGCTGCAACACAGCATGAAAGTGCGTATGTGGTTTCTAGACGTTATGCGCAAGGTCAATCCAGTCAGTTCGATCTGGATATAGCAGAGGCTGGAGCCGATACACTGGATGCTCAGATACCGCAACTACGGGTATGGGTTGCAACCTTGCAAAGTCAGATTGCCGTTTTGGTAGGGGAAAATCCATCAAGCTGTGCAGTGCAGGATACACCTGATTACAGTTGGCCGAAATCGCAAATCATAGGAGTCTCTCAACCGAGTGATTTATTACGAAGACGTCCGGATTTGATGGCTGCCGAATCACACTACAGTGCCGAATCGTTACGTTCGAAAGAGGCGCAGTCACAAACATGGCCGAAGCTTTTTGTCAACGCACTTGTTGGTCGCCAAGACTTCCGTATCAACGGGCTTGATTTGGCACCAGTATCGTTTTCAAATGTTGCTGCGGCCTTTGTCATGCCTATTTTCAATGCAGGGCGGATTCAAGCAGGGATTGACGCACAAAATGCTCAAGAAAATGAAGCGCTAATCGCTTGGCAGAAATCGGTTTTAACAGCGGTAAAAGAGGTTGAAGACAGCCTAATTGTGCAATCTGAGGAGATCAAGCGCGGTGAAAAGGTCAAAGCCGCCCTGAATAGAGAATCTCACGCTCTTAAAGCCACGCAATCCCTTTATCGTGAAGGGCAAATTGATAAGTTAACGTTGCTCGACATACAGCGAGTAGTTTTAGGAAGTAAATTAGCTCTTAGCGACCATGAATTACAACGGTTATTGTCGGATGTACAGCTTTATAAAGCTTTAGGCGGAGGCTGGTCATCTGAAAATAAAGCAAAAACGGTATCAGATTCAAACTCTTCAAACCCAATAAAGGTATCTTCAAATGAATAAAATGACTAAATATATCATTCCTATCAATATAGTTATTGTTGGGGCTATAACTCTCGGTGGATGCAGTAAGCAGACGGTGGAACACGAAGTAGTGCCTACTCCTGTATATGTCTCGACAATCAATAAATCAAACGCTCTGGAAGAGCGATGGCTTACGGCAACGATAGGCGCACGTTTTGAGAGTGATCTAAGCTTTCGTACCGGAGGCAAAGTGGTTAAACGGTTGGTGAATATCGGTGACAGAGTTACTCGCGGTCAACCTTTGGCCGAATTGGATGGTGCAGACTACAACCTCGCAACGGGGATATCCAATGCCCAATACAAAGCGGCAATCATCGATGCAACTCAGGCGGGTTCGGATGAGGGGAGATTCGGGCGATTGGCAGGTGAGGGGGCGATGGGAACTGCTGATCTGGAACGTCAAAAATCTCGTGCTGATGCTTCTAAAACACGTGTAGAACAAGCACGCCAACAGCTTGAACTTGCAAAAAACAGATATTCTTATGCAACACTTGTTGCGCCATACGACGGTGTCGTTACGGCAATGCGTATGGAAGTCGGCCAAGTTGTTTCAGAGGGACAATCCGTTTTATCTCTTGCGAAAGACGGCGAACGCGAAGTAGTGGTAGACCTGCCTGAAGATATGGTGAGTAAAGCAAAACAATACCAAGCAAAAGGGCAATCATGGAACGATCCTAAGAACTCGCTAACCCTACATTTACGCGAGTTATCACCTATCGCTTCCGTCCAAGGAAGAACATACCGTGCACGTTATGCGCCGATGCCGGAATCACGGGCGACTATGGATCGAATCCCTTTGGGAAGTACGGCACAGCTTCAGTTGTCTCTTCCTTCAGCAGCGGGTATGACAGTACCTCTGAGTGCGCTTATTAAAACGAATAATACACCCGGAGTTTGGATCGTAAATAGTACAGGAAACACCCTTTCGTTTGCAAAAGTGAATGTTTTAAACTATGGTACGGACAGTGTTCGTGTAAGCGGTTTAAATGAGGGAGTTCGTATTGTTACGGTAGGGGCGCAAAAGCTTGACGAATCTATGAAAGTTCGTCCTATCGAGCGTAATAATGAAAATCTTGAACGCAGAGGTACCTTATGAAGGATTTTAACCTCTCCGAATGGGCCGTGACACATCGTCCAATGGTCCTTTTTTTGATTATCGGCGTATTGATTGCCGGTATTGTGTCGTTCACCAAACTTGGAAGATCGGAAGATCCGAATTTCAATGTTCCGACGATGAGCATCGTGGTTGCATGGCCCGGTGCAACGGCTAAAGAAGTGCAAAATCAAGTCCTAAATCGCATTGAGCGCAAGCTTCAAGAACTTGAATATCTTGACTATGTAAATTCTTACTCACGCCAAGGCTACGGAGCAATAAATGTACGTATCAAAGGGGGAACCAGTAAAAAGAATTTAGACGAATCTTGGTATCAGGCACGTAAGAAGATTTCGGATATTAGCCGAGAATTCCCCTCTGGAGTGCGGGGTCCTTTTTTCAATGATGAGTACAATGATGTCTACAGTGCTTTGTACGCAGTAAAAGCGTCGGACCTAACGATGGCGGAGCTCAGTGACACGGCCGAAGCGGTTAAACGTCAGTTGCAAAGTGTAGCGGGTGTAAAAAAAGTCGATACTCTCGGCAAACAGCCCGAACGTATTTTTGTAGAGCTTTCTACTCGCCGTCTTGCGGCGATGGGTATCTCTCCCAATGTTGTAATGGACGCATTGTCTGCCCAAAATATGGTGACACCATCAGGATCAATCGATACGGCAAGTGATCGAGTACATATCCGAATTGATGGAACATTACAGAATGCAAAAGATGTAGAAAACGTCAGCATACAGGTTGGCGGAAAACTGCTTAAACTCTCAGATATTGCTAATGTACGTATCGGTTATGAAGATCCGCAAAGCTTTACCATACGGCATAACGGTGAGCAAGTTGTAGCCATCGGTGTGGTCATGAAACCAAACGGTGACATTCTGAAACTAGGGACAGATTTAGATGCACAAATGGCATTCATTAAAAGTGAATTGCCGATAGGCGTCGAAGTTGAGAAATATGCGGATCAGCCTAAAATCGTAGAGGAATCGGTATGGGAGTTTGAAAAATCATTCCTTGAAGCTTTGGTTATCGTTTTGATTGTCTCTTTTGTCTCACTCGGGTGGCGTACAGGTATCGTTGTGGCTGCATCAATTCCTCTTGTGTTGGGGATAGTATCTATTATTATGTATACCGCCGGATGGAGTTTAGATCGTATTTCACTAGGTGCATTGATCATTGCCTTGGGTCTCTTGGTGGATGATGCTATCATCGCGGTAGAAATGATGACGGTAAAACTCGAAGAGGGATGGGATCGTTTGAGTGCGGCTACGTTTGCTTACAGCTCAACGGCTTTTCCGATGCTTACCGGAACGTTGGTTACAGCGGCCGGTTTTATGCCGGTAGGTTTTGCTAAATCGATTGCCGGAGAGTATGCGGGAGGAATCTTTTGGGTAGTCGGTGTTGCACTTCTTGCTTCTTGGGTTGTGGCTGTAATCTTCACCCCTTATCTTGGAATGAAGATGCTACCGCACTATGAGACTCCTTCATCAGAGGAGGTGCATGACCCTTATGACAAACCGATGTATCATCGATTTCGTAAACTCATTAACTGGAGTATAGCGCGACGTTGGTGGGTTCTTGGAGCTACCGTTGCACTTTTCGGCCTCGCCGGAGCAGGGATGATGTTTGTCCAACAGCAGTTTTTCCCGACGGCGTCTCGTAGTGAATTATTAGTTGAACTTCGCCTAAGAGAAGGAGCCTCTTTCGAAGCGACTCAAAAGCAAGTTCACCTAATGGAACAACAACTTAAAAGCGATTCTGAAATTATGAGTTTCACTGCTTACACAGGGGCAGGAACTCCTCGATTCTTCCTTTCTTTATTGCCCGAACTTCCAAACCCTGCATACGCTCAGTTTGTATTGGTGACACCTAATCTTGAAGCGCGCGAACATGTTCGTAGCAGACTGATGGAACTGTTCGCAAAAAACGAAGCCTTTCCGGATGTGAGAGGACGTGTTCTGAGACTGGAATTCGGTCCTCCGGTAGGGTTTCCGGTACAGTTTAGAATCATCGGTCCGGATGAGCAAAAAGTACGAGAAATCGCGTATCAGGTTCGTGATATTGTTCGTAGCAGTCCGCTTGTTCGGGATACGCAACTCGATTGGAATGAGCAGGTGCGCTCTATCGCTGTACATGTAGATCAAGACAAAGCCCGTTTGGTAGGTCTGAATACGGCAGACGTGCAAAATATCGTTCAAGCGGTGACCAACGGTGCCCCAGTAACACAAATTCGTAGAGGTGAAGAACTTGTTGATGTAGTAGTACGTGCTGTACCGACGGAGCGTTTATCCATCGAGAAATTAGGCGACATACAGTTGTTTACTAAAACGGGGATCGCTATTCCACTTTCACAGGTGGCGAAGATTGAATCGACATTTGAAGATCCAGTACTATGGAGACGTAACCGTGATATGGCATTAACCGTACGCAGTGACCTTGCCGAAGGTATCCAAGGTCCTTATGCGACATCAAAAATTATGCCCTCATTGCAGCCGGTGATCGACTCTCTGCCTGTCGGTTATCGTATCGAAGCGGGCGGTGCTATCGAGGAGAGCGATAAAGCCAATCAAGCGCTTTTTGCCGTTTTCCCTATCATGTTTGCCGTGATGCTATTGATTCTGATGGTGCAATTGCAGAATTTTTCTCTGTTGTTCATGGTATTTTCGACTGCACCGTTGGGACTTATCGGCGTAGTCCCGGCATTGTTGATTTTCAATGCACCGTTTGGATTTGTTGCGCTGCTCGGAGTTATTGCATTAGGCGGTATGATCATGCGAAATTCGCTGATTCTCGTAGATCAAATCGAACAGGATATTGAACGGGGGGTTCCTGCATGGAATGCCATCATCGAAGCGACGGTACGTCGTTCGCGCCCTGTAGTTCTTACGGCTGCGGCAGCAATATTAGCGATGATTCCACTTATACATAGTGTATTTTGGGGGCCGATGGCGATTTCGATCATGGGA
>NZ_DASUIQ010000034.1:0-14368 GCF_036279695.1 Sulfuricurvum sp. | reverse complement strand
TGCGCGGCGATAAAAAAGAGCAAATGCAAGAGGGCATACCCAATCGCAAAACCCCCGAGCAGTTTTTTAAACTCGACCAAATCAAATCGGATGTAGGTACGAAGAGGCTGTACCCAAAAAGCGAGGATAAGGAGCCATAAGGCACTCAACCCTGCAACTTTTGAGAGGTAGTAGAGTTTATTCTTCACTAGCGGTAGAGCAAAGCTAAAAGCATTCTCCAACCACACCACTCCCTCATCAAACCAGACAATACCCGATCCGTAAAGAAAGATGACCCCCATAAATATCAAGGGAATTAAAGATAAAAGGACGATTATATATTTCATCTTGAAAGTGTAGCCAAAAAATGATTGGCTATAATATCATTACACTATTTTCAAGGCTAAAAATGTCCAAAAAACTTCATATCGTTTCCCTCGGCTGCACCAAAAATCTCGTTGATACCGAGGTGATGCTCGGACGACTCAAAGATTTTGAAATGACCGATGCGAGCGAAGAAGCGGATGTTATCATCGTCAATACCTGCGGATTTATCGATGCGGCGAAACAAGAGTCGCTCAATACCATTTTTAACCTCGATGCGGGACGCAAGAGCGATTCGGTTCTCGTTATGGCAGGATGTCTCTCTGAACGGTACAAAGAAGAATTATCCAAAGAACTCAAAGAGGTCGATATTTTCACGGGTGTCGGCGATTACGACAAAATCGACGAACTCCTCGCCGCAAAGCAAAGCCGTTTTACCCCAGAGGTTTATCTCATCGACGGTGCCGAGCGGGTCGTAACGGGTTCATCCTATCACGCCTATGTCAAGCTCAGCGAGGGGTGCAACCAAGTATGCAGTTTCTGCGCCATCCCCTCGTTCAAAGGGAAACTTCACTCACGCGATTTAGAGAGTATTGCGCATGAAGTTGAGGGGCTGGTTGCCAAAGGGTATTATGATTTTAGCTTCGTCTCCCAAGACTCCAGTTCGTACCTGCGTGACCAAAATATTCAAGATGGGCTTATCCACCTCATAAAGCGGATCGAACTGATCGACGGGGTCAAAAGCGCCCGTATCCTTTACCTCTACCCGTCCACAACAACCTTGAAACTCATTAAATCGATCGGTGATTCAAAAATTTTCCACAACTATTTCGATATGCCGATCCAACATATCAACGACGATATGCTCCGTATCATGAAGCGCGGATTCGGAAAAGCGAAAACATTAGAGCTTCTCAATGCGATGAAAGCGTTACCGAATGCCTTTATACGCACCAGCTTTATCGTCGGTCATCCGCAAGAGTCTGAAGCCATGTTCGAAGAGATGGCGGAGTTTGCTGAGAGTTTCGGATTTGATCGCCTCAATGTTTTTGGCTACTCCGATGAAGAGGGGACGAGTGCGCATGAGATGACCGATAAAATCCCTGCTAAAACTATCAACGCCCGTGCCAAAAAACTGGGGAAAATTGCCACCAAAGTCGAAGAAGCGAGCCTCGCTAAACTCGTAGGACAAGAGATCTTACTCGTGATCGACGGTGAGAGCGAAGAGCATGAATTCCTTCTCAGCGCGCGTGCACTGAACTGGGCACCTGAAGTGGACGGTGAAATCTACGTCAACGACCGTGAGATTGAAGGTGAACTCTCTTTTGGAACAATCTACCGTGCTCACATCACCGAAATCGCCGGAAAGAACCCTTTGGCGACCGTGAAAGCTCATGCGTGATCTTCTCCACCTTGATCTATTAAAAAAAGGACGCGTCCTACTCGCATTCTCGGGAGGGGTTGATTCTACCGCCCTCTTCCATCTCCTCATCGAACACCATATTTCGTTTGACATCGCCCATGTTAACTATCACACCCGCTCATCAAGTGATGAGGAAGAACAAAGCGCTGAGGCGCTTGCACTCCGCCACGGACTGAAATGTTATACCCACTCGTGCCGGTTAGGAGGGATCAATTTCGAACATCGTGCTCGCGAAGAGCGGTATAAATTCTTCGGTTATCTGATGAAAAAGCACAACTACCGCTATCTACTCACCGCCCATCAGCTCAATGATCGGCTTGAGTGGCTGATGATGCAGATGTGTCGCGGATCAGGTCTTCCTGAAATGCTCGGTATCCGTTCCCATGATAGACGAGACGATATAGAGATACTCCGTCCTCTTCTCGAATGGGATCGCGACTCTATCGAAGCGTATCTTGCAGAACATAACATCCCGCATCATATCGATCAGAGCAATGCCGATGAACGCTATACCCGCAACTTTTTCCGTCATCGCTACAGCGCCCCGATGATGCGAGATTACCGCGATGCCATCCGCCGCAGTTTTCGCTACCTTGAAGAGGACAACGAACTGTTGATCGAGCCGATGGATTTTATCGCTGTGGATACGTTTGCATACGCTTCCAATCCCCCAAATATCCGCTCACTCGTGTACGGAATCGACACGTTTTTTAAAAATAGCGGGTATCTCCTCAGCCAACACGACAAAGAGGCGCTTAAAAAAGGGGGCGAACATATCATCGGACGTCACAGCGTCGTATCAATCGAACCGGATTATACGTTTATCGCCCCGTATGAGCATAATGTCGTAATGGATAAAGGGTTTAAAGAGGAGTGCAGAGGGCTAAAGATCTCTTCGAAACTTCGGGGATACCTTTACGGCTCCCCCGAAGCGATGGGTGTTATGCGTCGATTAAAAGGCGCCCCAGCACCTCTTCGATTCGACTGACTCCGACAATCTCGATAGCGGCTTTGACCTCATCGGGAATATCACTCAAATCACGATCATAATTTTTCTGCGGGATAAGGGCGAGCTTCATCCCCGCGCGGTGTGCCGCAATCAGTTTCTCTTTGAGTCCGCCGATAGGCAAGACGTTCCCCGTCAGAGAAACTTCACCCGTCATGGCGATGTCAGCACGCACTTTTTTGTTGGTCAAAATCGATGCGATAACGGTTGACATCGCGATCCCAGCACTCGGTCCGTCTTTTGGGGTAGCCCCGTCCGGGACATGCAGATGCAGATCAAAGCGTTTGTACACCTCGCTCGAATCCAGCGGCGTATCGCTTTCGCGCTCGGCAGGGGAATGGGGGATAATCGAGTGGTCTACCGTAAGTTTCCCCTCATCGATCAACGTTTTCACCACCGAGAGGGCGATACGAGCCGATTCTTTCATCACATCCCCCAAACTTCCGGTGAGTTGTAACACCCCTTTACCGTTGATACGGATCGCTTCGATTTTCAACACATCACCGCCCACGGATGTCCAGGCAAGCCCATTGACAACCCCGACACGGTCGATATGGTCGGTTCGGTCAATCTCGAAAATCGTTTTTTCCAAGAAATCTTTGAGATTCTTCAGACTCACCGTCACTTTTTGGGTGCTCGGCTCTTCGAGAATCTTTTTTGCCGCTTTACGGACAATGTCGGCAACACGGCGGCGAAGGTTACGAACCCCCGCTTCACGGGTATGCTTTTCGATCACTTCCGCTAACGCTGTTTTAGAAATCGAAAGCTCCGCCGTTTTAAGACCGTGTTTTTTCAATTCCTGAGGAATCAGATACTGTTTGGCGATCTGAAACTTCTCCTGCGGCGTATACGAACTCACCGAGATAAACTCCATACGGTCGCGCAACGGTCCGGGAATTTGCCCAACATCGTTCGCCGTCGCGATAAAAATCGCTTTGGAGAGATCGAGATTGAAATTCAGATAATAGTCTCTGAAATGGGTATTTTGTTCCGGATCGAGAATCTCCAACAACACCGCCGTCGGATCACCGCGATGCGATTTGGCTACCTTATCGATCTCATCGAGGACGATAACAGGGTTCATCTTTTTCGCTTCGATCACCCCTTGCACGATACGTCCCGGCATCGCACCGATATAGGTACGACGGTGTCCGCGCAATTCGTTTACGTCTTCCAACCCGCCGAGTGCGATACGGACAAGCGGACGCTTGAGCGCTGTCGCGATGGAGTTGGCAAGGGAGGTTTTACCGACCCCCGGAGGGCCCGCGAAACAGAGGATCGCACCGCGTCCCTCTTTATCTGCGATACCGCGAAGTTCCAACAACTCTTTGACCGAGAAATATTCCAAAATCCGCTCTTTGGGTTTTTTCAGAGAGAAATGGTCTTTGTTGAGCTGATTTTCGACATCGTGGATATTGAGCGCTTTTTTCGCTTCATCTCCAAAAGGGATCTCGAGTACCCATTCTAAATACGTTTGGATCATCCCCGCATCGGCACTGTCAGGGTGCATCCGAGCAAAACGCTCGAGTTGTTTGTTGATCTCTTTGTACGCATCGGGATGCATTTTGTCTTTTTTGGCTTCGAGCTTTTTACGGAACTCTTCGATCTCCTCATCACGATGGGCATCGGTTCCGAGCTCTTTTTGGATCTGTTTGAGCTGCTCTTTGAGAAAATACTCTTTGTTCACTTTCTCGATACGGGTATGCACTTTCGAGCGGATCTCTTTTTGGAGTTTGGAGGCTTCCGTCTCTTCGATCAACTCATCGATCAGCATCAAAAACCGTTTTTCAGGGTCACGCTCGATAAAAAGATTATAGGCATTCTCTTTTTTGATCTTGATGGAGCTGCAGATCAGATCGACGATACGGTTGTATTCGTGGTTCTCTTCGATGGTGCGAAGCAGATCGGGAGGGAAATAGTTGCTCACCTGTGAGAGGGCGCGCACTTTTTCCCGCAATACTTCCAAGATCGCATCCATTTTGAGCTCATTCACAGGAAGCGATGAGATCAAATCGACATGGGCACGCAGAGGATTATCGTGCACCATATTCATGATATGACCGCGAGCAAGCCCTTGGAACAGCACTTTGATACGCCCATCAGGAAGAACAACTTTACGCATGATAGAGCCGATGACACCGGCATCGTAAATCGCAGAGCCTTCCCGTTCCCCCTCATGGTCGGGTTTGACCGGACAAACGATCACCAATGAGTTGTTTTCAATCGCTTCGGCAGCCGCTGCAATATTTTTTTCATCATTGAGGAAAAGAGGGGAGATCATAAACGGATATAAAAAAAGCTCGTCCTCCGCAATCACCGGTAATGTGGTGGGAAATGAGCTGTAATTACTGAGTTGCATGGAGAAAAATTCCTTGATTAAAAGTTACAGATTTGGTCTATTTACTCTCGTTATCATCCATAGAAATGACACTGCGTGTTTTCGGAATCATAAAATCGTACCAGCTGCTGGTGCCATCCCCTTCAAACATCTCTCGATACCATGGGACACTCGCGTACACAATCTCATTAGAATTTATCCATGTGACCGGAGCGATTGCACGATAATAGGCGGAACCTTTAGGTTTACCCAAACGCTCGTACAGCTGTGCGATCTGCTCATTCAAAACACCGCGTGCCAGTTGTAACTGTGTTTCCATTGTCTTGACGAGAGGCAAATAGGTAGAGTACGGATAACTTTTTTTAAAGACATCTACCGTGCGAAGGGTCTCATCGATCAACCCCTGATCGCGTCCCGGATGGGGAAGCGCTAAAAACTTCGCTTTGATCTTTAAGAACTCGGCATATTCACGCCCCTCAGGGGTAGCATAGCGACGAATATACTCATCCAAAAAATGTTCCGACAACAGATACTCTTCATGCGCCATATGCGCTTGTGCCATAATCATGGTTGCTTCCGATAAAAACGGTGAACTGATATGTTCGCTTTGAAGTGAACTGAAATAGCTGTCCGCTTTTTCCAAATTGCCGTTGGAAACGGCCGTAACCATTTTTTCGTACCAATACTCTGCAGGTTTGTTAAACTCGTCGACCTCTTTACCGCATCCGCTCAAAAAAATAAGTGCGGTAACTGCGATTAACCATGTTCTCATCATTGAAAAACCTACGCTATTTTTAAATTATCGGCTATTTTACCGTAAAGAGATTAAACACCCCTACATAAAGTTGAAACTTTTTAGTTTGATGTGTTAAAATCAGTCTATTAATGACAGAAGAAGGTAGTTATGCAGTTTGATTTAAAACTCCCCCTGCTCGGTTTCGAAGCGGTATCCAAAATGGAACTCCAAAAAATTGATGAAATTTTTTTACGTTTAGAGAGTATAGGAGAAGGTCCTACCTTTACTCTTATCAATCCCTTTGCCCTTCGTGAATACTCTTTTGACATCCCCTCTTCGCTTCAGGCATTGATGGGTATTACCCCTGAGAGTAATTTGCTTATCTATAACATCATGATATTGCAAACGCCGATTGAAAAATCATCGATCAACTTTGTCGCCCCTTTGATTTTCAATACCGACAACCAAACCATGGCACAAATCATCGTCGATAATCGCGCCGATTTCGGTATCGCTGAACCGATCAGCAACTACCTCAAGGGTCCAAGCGATGTCTAACGCGATCACCTTTGTCGGAAACGGTAAGATGGCTTTAGCTCTGGCTAAAGGGCTATGTGAAACCCATGCGATAGAGGTGATCGGACGAAGTATGAGCGCACTGGAAGCGTTTGAAAACAAGCTCAATACTCCGATTAAAAAAACCCTTTACACCGATGCCGACATCAATGGTAAAACAGTGGTTCTGTGTGTTAAACCTGCCAATCTGAATGAAATAGCTCCCTATCTTCAAGGGACCGCACTAGCACTTTATTCCGTTCTTGCCGGAACGCAGCTCACGTCTTTGCGGGCAATCTCCGCACATGCATATTGCCGTGCCATGCCGAATCTTGCCGCCGAAGCAGGTGCTTCTATGACCTCATTGGTGGGCGATCATGCCATTGCTAACCATGCTATCTCCCTTTTTGGAACCATCGGAAAAACACTTTGGTTAAACAGTGAAAAAGAGCTTGATATTGCCACCGCGTTAGCCGGAAGCGGTCCTGCTTATCTGGCGCTCATCGCCGAAGCACTGTGTGACGGTGCCGTACGTGAAGGGCTAAAACGCGATGATGCAATGATACTTATGAGAGGTCTGTTTGAGGGATTTGGAAAACTGATCCAGAACACCCATCCCGCGCTCTTAAAAGATAACGTGATGAGCCCCGGAGGAACCACTGCCGCAGGATACGGCGCACTTGAAAAAGGGAAAGTCCGTGAGGGGTGTATGGAAGCGATACATGCGGCACATGAACGTGCCAAAGGGATGAAATAACTCTTATTTTGAATGAGGCGGAGCTTTTGCCTCATCTTTTTTATGCGGTGTGAAAGGTGAAATCACTTCAGTAGCCTCCGCTGCGGCCTCTTTTTTCTGCTCCGATATGCTTTTCTCTTTGCTCTTGTGCGTTGTCTCTTTTTCAGCAGGTTTATTGTGCACTTTCATTGTAAAGCTTGAGCGTATTTGATCCCCGTCCCGTTCAAAATGGATCGGGAAATTCACCCCGATGACCCATTCACTTTTATTGATATTTTCCAAAAAGGTGTAAAAACTTTGCGGAGAAGTAATTTTAGTCGTCGCATTCACTTCATACACTTTGAACGTTCCGTTGCTATCGGTTGTGCTCACTTCAGTCAAATAAAGATCGGTAAACTCTTTTTTATAAAGTCGTTCAAAACGTCCCGGATCAAACACTTTATCAAATGCACCGATTGTATGTTTATGCTGTTTTTTCAAATCTTCGAGACGATTATGGGTATTATCGTACCGATTTTGGGTCAATTCCAGCTGCTGAAACTCTTTTTTACTCTCCAACCGAAGGGAACGGTACTCTTTCCCCTTAGGAATTAAAAAGAAAAATGAAAATGCAACGACTCCGATCAGCAATAAAAGCGACAATATCACAACAAATAGCGTCTGACGGTTCATTTTTCACCCTCTTCTAGCGTCTCTTCCTCAAGGTAGTTGGAAGAGACAAATCGATACCACCCGTTTTCTATCGGATAAAAGCTGGTGTAGGTACGATTAAAGATAGAGCGAAGCGGCGCATGAAGCATATACTCATAAGTATCTTTATTTGGCGTTGTTCCGTAGAGAATCAACGATTTTTCTTCCAACTCCGCACGTGAGAGGGTAATATCTTCGGGCACCAGATCAAAAAGATTTCGGATACTCTCTTTCATTACCGTATTATCTGTTGATATTTTTTCCACGATTTTAGCTTCCGATTCGATCACTTTGATCTCCTCTTCCATCTTCTCTATTGAGCGTTTCAACGATGCATCTTTTTGCGCTACGGTCTCACGTTCATGGACAAAATCATACGTTTTGTACCCCAAGAAAAGATACGTTCCGACCACCATAGCGATGGTTACCGTAAAAAAGAAAAGGACAAGCCGAAGCTCACCGCTGACCAGTCGTTTCCGTCTCGGGGCTATAAAACTATGTTTCACAGTGCCCCCTCTTCGAGCATTGAGAGTGCAATGACTTCATCGGCTACATCGATACGGCGGATTAGTACATTTAAAAAAAGCTCTTCCTCAAGATAACGCTTGAGTTCGCTTCCGCTACCATAAGCATCGGCGATATAAACCGTTTCGACAAAACGGTTACGACAATGGGCTCCCGCATAAAAACGGATCAACGTACGCTGAATCAGTTCAAATCGATAGTAGTCGTTATTAAATCGATCCATTTGCCGTTTAATATCATCACCGTGCGGTGCATTTAGCCGCTTCTCTTCAAATGTCGGTGTATCTTCACTAAACTCCACAATTTCATCGAGACTGTCGAGATCCTCGATATTACTCAAATCATCCAACTCATCTAAAATATCCAAATCGTCCAGCGACTCAATATCTTCCAAACTGATACTTTTATCCGCTTCTTCCTCTTCACTGATCCCGACGGCAAAACCGCCCGTATCACTTTCTTCTTCCGATCCTATAGCGTGTTTTTCATGGGTCGAATAATGATGTGCGTATTCCAGCTTTCCGTTTTCAAAAATCGCTACGCTGAATGAATCTTTTTGAGCTAATGCATAAAGGGCAAATCCCCCGTGTATCTTGTCCGCAAAAAAATGTTCCAATATAGAGAAAGGGGAAAAAATAAAATCCAGACCGATGTTTTTATACTCGACTTGGAGAGCATCGAGCTCTCGAAGCGAACTGTACAGAAGCCACTTTCCATCACGACACAGTGTTTTCGCACCGGCAATATCTTCCATGTCCTCTACCGTATGATGAGAACATTCAGGGAGTGCCCCCTGTTTAGGCTGAGGGTTGAGAAGTGCCACATAGTGCAGAGGTGATTCTTCGAGATACTTACGTACATACGAGCGTACATCACCTAGTGAAGAGTCCCCTTCAAAACGTTTACCCTCTTTATAGAGCACTTTCTTTTGTTTTTGAGCGACCACCCGAACATCATGTCCTCCGCCATCATGAACAATTGCGATGAAAATTTTTCGGTAAAACCGCTCTATCACTTAGAGTCCTCATGAGTTTGGCATAATGGATGCGCTTGATGGTAATGTTCCATCTTTAGGGCATTGCCCAATTTAGTGTAAATCTGCGTCGTTGCCATGCTGGCGTGACCCAATAATTCGCTAACATCGGCAATTCGCGCCCCATTGTTTAATAATTCGGTTGCATACGTATGGCGCAATTGATGCGGTGTCACTTTCAGTCCAACCTTTGCGAATGCCTTAATAATGGTATATCTTAGACTATTTTCGCTTAATTTTACACCTTTATCCTCAAAAATATACTCCAGTGAGGGGTTATGCCGTTGATAATCTCGTACCATTTGGATGATAGATTCAAGCATCGGAATATCTCGCTCTTTTGACCCTTTTCCGTGAACACGCGACCAGTTGTTTTCCATATCGCTCAGTCGCAAATGGGTGAGTTCCGAGATCCGAAGTCCCATCGTATATAAAAGGGTGATCGCTAATGCCGCTTTGGGATCTGCATGTTGCAGGGCATGGGTAATTTGCTCGTGGCTAAGAGGTTTCGGCAGGGTTTTAGGAACTTTAACGCTCTCATCTCCCCTGAGTTCAACCCGCTTATCGTTATCCCGAAGATATTTGACAAAACTGCGTATGGCACTCAGTTTAGCGGCGATCGATTTGGCTTTTAAGGGGGCTATTTTCAGACGAAAAGGCATCAGGTTTATCGAGAGTTCACCCTCTGATTCTGTAATCTCAGCAGTATTGATCATCTCATCGATGGTGTCATGATAACTGCGTATCGTTAGCGGTGAATACCCCCGCATCGTGTCGAGGTATTTTAAAAAATCTTCTTTGTTACGATGGAGGAGCTCATTCATCCCACTACTTTCGTTATAGAGCATGTTCCATGAGTTTTGCTTTGATAAGCGCTTTTGCCTCATCCATCTCCAGCCCTTCGACATCGATCGGCTCAGAGGCGTAAAAATCGAGCGTTCCAAATGGTTTGGGAACCGTGAACCGATCCCAACTCGGAAGTTGCCAATATGCCGAGGGGACACAGCTATAGACGATCACTTTGGTTTGGCGTTTTTGCGCCATTACCACTACGCCATCACTCATCTCGTGGCGCGGTCCTTTAGGTCCATCGGGAGTTATACCGATGTCATACCCTTGGGAGAGTGATTTAAGCCCTTGGATCAATACTTTTGCTCCACCTCGCGTCGTTGAACCGTGAATCGTCCCGAGTTTGAAATAGCGCATGATATGGGCAATGATTTGTCCGTCAAAATGATCCGATATAAGAACATTGGCTTTGGGAACTTGTCGGAATTGATAGTAAAGATACGGTTGCATGAGCAAATCGCCGTGCCAAAAAGCAAAAATAACCGGCTCGCTCGGGATGAGTTGAGGAAGATGAAACCGTTTTTTATTGGTAAGATAAATAAGACGGATAAGAAACGTACCGATTGGGGGGATCAGCCAAAGGGCAAGTCTACGGAGAAATGCTTTACGCAATGATCTCACCGTATTGGACGTTGCGAGAAACCTCCGTGATCTTCACCCGAGCGATTTTGCCGAGCCACTCTTCGCTTCCTTTGACTTTGATAGAGAGATTATTGTCACTGCGACCAGCAACAAACCCGTCACTGCGCAACTCTTCAAAATAGACGTCGACAATTTTGCCTAGGTTTACCGATTTCATCTCATCTAGTATCTCATCATGCCGTGCTTGAAGCCGATCCAAACGATCGGAACCGATCTCTGGGTCAACCTCCTCCATTTTTTCCGCTTCGGTCAACGGACGCGGGGAGTATTTGAAACTAAACAGCTGCTCGAAGCGAACCTGATTGAGAACATCCATCGTATCTTCGAAATCCTCGTCGCTTTCTCCGGGGAATGCGACGATAATATCGGTACTGATGCTGACATCGGGAACCATCTCTCTGAGTTTGCGCGCACGGTTGAGAAACCACTCTTTGGTATATCCCCGTTTCATCGCTTTGAGTATCTCGCTCGAACCGCTTTGGAGCGGCATGTGCATCGATTTGCAGATTTTCGGATTGCGGGCAAACTCTTCGATAAATTCATCATCCATGTGAAGAGGATGAGGGGAGGTAAATCGGATACGCTCCAACCCCTCCACCGCACTCACACGGCGGAGCAATTCGGTGAAATTGATCTTTTCATTCGACAATCGGCGACCGTAGTTGTTGACATTTTGACCGAGCAAAAATACCTCTTTCGCCCCGTTTTCAACCGCTCTGCGTGCTTCGGCAACGATCAGATCGGGCGGAATCGAAATCTCGTCTCCACGGGTTTTAGGGACGATACAAAACGTACACTGCTTGTCGCATCCGATAGAGATATTGATGTAAGCTTTGTAAGGGCTGCTTCGGAAATCTTTAAACGCAAATTGCGATTCGTCGTAATCGATCTCAATTTCAACTGCACGGTCTCGATGAAGTACATCGGAAATCTTGGAGACATTGCGAGCACCGAGGACAAAATTCACATAGGGTGCTCGTTTGATGATCTCTTTACCCAAATGGGACGCCGTACATCCGCATACGCCGATTTTAGCATCTGTTTTTTTGAGTTTATTAAAGACTCCGAGTTCGGAAAAAAGTTTGTGTACCGGTTTTTCACGAACCGAGCAGGTATTGATGAGGATAAGATCGGCCGAGCTCGCATCATCCGTGAGCTCATACCCTTCATGTGCGTTCAATTCCGCAATCATGTGCTCGGAATCGCGCACGTTCATAGCGCATCCGAGCGTCTCGATAAAGAGTTTTTTTGACATTAGAGGATGTGAACCTCATACATGTATTCATTAGCGGAAAGTCCGTATTTCACTTCGCGCATATAAAAACTTTTCCCTTCCCCTTCGAAATGATCTTGGAGGGCAAGAAGATCTTTGTGTGAATTTTCACGGTCAAAATAAATGATAGAAGAGTTGCTTTTTTCTACCATCTCCGTGATTTTTTTGAGATCGATTTTTTTCGGTTTTGTGTCGTGTTCGCTGCGTGCGAGTTTGAGTTCCATTATTTTCCCTTTTATAGAGTTCTTGATATTAGGGGGATTATAGCGGGGATAGGATAAATATCCTATTAAGAGAAATTGATGTATAATACAACTCCTTCATAAAAAAAGCTTTCCCTAACCAACCCAATTTTTTATGAGTTACCAATTATCAAGAGGATAGTCCTATGGAAAATATGTTAGATATTATTGATTCAATCGCCAATGAAAAAGGGCTTAGCCGAGAAAATGTCCAAGAGGCGATCAAAACCTCATTTATCCAAACGGCAAAACGGATTATCAATCCGGCCTTCGCATTTGAGGCGGATATTGACGATCGTACAAAACAGGTCAAACTACGCCAAATCATCACCGTTGTTGCTGATGATGCACCCGAGTTAGAGGGTGAAGAAGCGGGTGCATACATGGGTATCACAAGCGCTTTGGAGATCGATGATGAGGCGGAAATCGGCGATCAACTCCAAATGGAACATGACATCGAGAGCTACGGACGAAGCGCATTTGCCACACTCCACCGCGAAATCGAGTTTCATATCCAACGCCTTGTGGAAAATGAACTCTACGACAAATACAAAAGCAAAATCAATCAAATCGTATCCGGTCGTGTAACTCGTGTGGATGGGGATCAAAACACCACTATCGAGATCGATGAGATCCGCGCAACACTGCCGATGAAAAGCCGTATCAAGGGTGAAAAATTCAAAGTCGGCGATGTCGTCAGCGCTATCGTACGCCGCGTCCATGTCGATAAATCCAACGGTATCTCTATGGAGCTTTCACGTACCGCTCCCAAATTCCTCGAAGAGCTCTTGGCGCTTGAGGTTCCTGAGATCAAAGACGGTATCGTCGTCATCGAAAAATGTGCCCGTATTCCGGGTGAGCGCGCGAAAATCGCCCTCTACACCAACCGTCCTCAAATTGATCCGATCGGAGCTACCGTCGGTGTACGCGGTGTCCGTATCAATGCGGTAAGCGAAGAGTTGTGCGGCGAGAATATCGACTGTGTCGAGTACAGCTCATCCCCTGAGCTGTTTATCTCTCGTGCGATGAGCCCTGCCATCATCAGCGCCGTTGTAGTTACCGAGGGAGAAGGGGATGAGAAAAAAGCGGTTGTCACCCTCCCGAGCGATCAAAAATCCAAAGCGATCGGTAAAAGCGGTATTAACATCCGCCTCGCATCAATGCTCACGGGGTATACGATTGAACTCAATGAAGTAGGCGGAACCGCTCAAATGGGTGAAAAAGCGGCTGAAGAGAAAAAAGAGGGGCTTAGCTCACTAGAGGCTCTATTCGGTAACTGATTTCGTCATTCCCGCGTAGGCGGGAATCCAGCTTCATAAAATATCCTCATATAAATCTTTCCATTCGGGATTAAATTCTTCAATTATTCTCAGTTTCCAATTACGATTCCATTTTTTTATGGCTTTTTCTCTATTAATTGCTGATTCCATTGAATTATGTAATTCATACCATACCAGTATTTCAACATCATATTTATCACTAAATCCTTGAGTTAAATGATTTTTATGTTCATAGATATACGTTTAGAGAGATTAGAAGTAACACCAATATAAAGTGTACCGTTAGGTTGAGAAGCAAGAATATAAACAGCAGGTTGTTTCATCTAATACCTTTAGCTGGATTCCCGCCTACGCGGGAATGACGGGGAGTGCTAACGCTTCACAAACGGATTTAGCTTCAACAATATCGCATCGGCAATCTGATTGCCGATTAGCGTCAAAAATGCACTCATCATTAAAATCTCTATTATCAAAAGATTGCTTGCAAACCTTACGCACCTTTTTTATAGGTTCGCACGGTCAGTCATTATTGTGAAATCTTAACTTTGAACCATGCTGCATACAATGCCGGAACAAAGAGCAGCGTCAATGCCGTCGCAACGATCAATCCTCCCATGATCGAAATCGCCATCGGCCCCCAAAATACACTATGTATAAGTGGAATCATCGCTAATATTGCTGCCGCAGCCGTAAGAACTACAGGGCGCGAACGACGTACCGTCGCTTCGATGATGGCA
>NZ_DASUIQ010000033.1:0-8025 GCF_036279695.1 Sulfuricurvum sp. | reverse complement strand
CCGGTCTCGTAGGAACAGGTCTAACCTACAGCATCAACGTCGCAGGAAGCGATCTCCTTGCCGACACCACAATCGATGCAAGCGTCGCGGCAACCGACGCGTCAGGTAACAGCGTTACCGGCTCTACGACTCACACGCACAGCGTCGATAGCGCACCGGTGATCGCAAACCAAACCTTCACCTATGCGGAAAACACCGTATCGGGCGTCACGATTGCAACCGTTTCCGCAAGCGATAACGTGGGTGTCACCGGCTATACCTTCAAAGCGACCGGAACCAACCTCTCAGCGGATGGTTTCTATCAAATCGATAACAGCGGTGTCATCACCCTTACTACCGCGGGCGCGGCTTCCGCGGTCAACGACTTCGAGTCAGGTACCAACACCGGAAGCTACGTCATCACCGCTAAAGATGCGGCAGGCAACGCTACCGATGCGACTATTACCCTCAATGAGAGTAACGTAGTGGATACTAATCCAACCCCACCAATCCTTAGCGTTGTAGGGGAGGGGACTACTTCTCAATCCATTGATATTTCAAATCTTTCAAGTACAACTAATGGATTTAGTATTATGGCAAAGGATGTAAATGGTAATACGACTACTATTAGTACAAATTCATCCCCACAAGGTTTCGGTGTTTCGGGTGTTGCATCAGGTGCAGATACTGAAATTGGTTATGCTGATGGAAAAGGTTCAGAAAAACTGGTTGTCCATTTCGATCATGTCCAGTCATCAATAGATGTGTCATTCGCATGGAAAAATCCTAATGAGACAGCACTCGTTGAATTCTATAAAAACGGTGTTTTAGTCGGAACCGGTACTTACAAAGGTGGATCGGATGCTGTTGATCCGGCTATTACCTTACAGCCGTCAAATGGATCTCAGTTTGATGAAGTCAGATTCGGTGCAGTAGGTTCGGGAGATGATTATCTGATCCATTCGATTGCATTTGATAAAGCTGCAACGTCTACAGATACGATTACGGTTTATGATAATAGATCGGTAGAACTGCATGTTTCATCCGGATTAGCTGATACCGGTACGGCTCAAGTATTGACGACAACGATTGGCGGGTTGCCGATTGGGTTTGTTCTTTCGGATGGTACGCATGTGTTTACAGCAACTGCAGGTTCAACTTCAGTTGATATTAGCGGTTGGAATCAGGCTTCTTTGATTCTTACCGCACCGATGAATGTATATGGAACGGTAGCTTTAACGGTAACCGCCACTGCTACGGATGGATCTTATACTTCATCAACGTCACAAAATATCAGTATTGTCGTTCCGGCTGAGGCCACTTTAAGCGTTGTAGCCGATAATATTATTACGAATGCGGGTTCAACGACTTTTGTGGTTCCGGAATGGGCTCTTTTGCACAATGATGTTTCAGCGAATGATATCGCTTCGGTTTCTAATGCAAGCGGTCTTTCTAATACTCCGACACTATCCGCATCCGGTGATGTATCGGTAAAAGATAATAATACAGCTGGAGGTTCTTTCGATTATAGTGTGTCCGATACGGTAACTAATCTCAATACCAATACCACGACTACGACGTCAGGTACAGGCACTGTAACTGTTAGCCGTGATACCAACGGCAGTCTTGACGGTACAAGTTCGAATGATATTTTAATTGATAATAATGCTTTGGCTACTACTATTATGGGTGGTGCTGGAAATGATATTCTTATTGGTAGCACAACATCTTCCGATGTATTGTACGGTGGAACCGGTAATGATGTACTGGTTTACGATGCCTTGGATACGACAGTGGATGGTGAAGCCGGTACGGATACATTGGTATTTAATGCGACAGATACAACTATTAATTTCGCATCATTGGATACGACCAATAATGCGGTTAAAAACATAGAGGTGATCGATCTTACGATCAACGGAAATCATAATATAACCAATCTCTCTCTTCAAGATGTGATTGATATGACCGATAGCAATAATACGTTAAGTATTATCGGAGATAGTGCAGATAGTGTTAACGTTCCAACGGTATCAGGAAACTACAGTGTAACACAAACTAGTGATTCAGGCTTTGATGTATATACATACCAAAGCACGAATGCGAGCGATCCGACGGTAACGGTGAAAATTGAACAAGATATTACACACTCGTAAACAATTACGCTAAAATAAAAGGATGAAAAAGACGCTCACCCTTTTCTTCATCATGGCGGTACTTACCGCCATACTTTTCAGCTCTCCCGAATTTTCTATTACCAAAGCTTTTTTAGACAAAATCGGGCGTGAATACGGTACGTTTGCCGCTCGGCGTGCTTACGCGTTGGTTCAGATGATGAATGAAGTGAGAGATGAGGGTGAGATGGCGAAATTAAACGGTGTGAACGATTTTTTTAATCAAACTCCGTATGCTTCCGATAAAGAGACGTGGGGAATAAGTGATTATTGGGCGACTCGGTATGAATTTATCGGTAAAGATAAAGCCGATTGTGAAGATTACGTTATTGCCAAATATTTCACCCTCAAAGAGCTAGGGGTTCCTACCTCAAAACTGTTTATGACCTATGCCAAATCGTTAAAATATAAAACGGCACATATGGTTCTCACCTACTATGCAACCCCCAGATCAGAGCCGTTAGTATTGGATAACTATAACTACAAAATCCTCCCCGCATCACAGAGGGATGATTTGATTCCGATTTACAGTTTTAGCGGGGATGAACTGTTTAATGCCAAGCAGGCGCAAATCGGAAAAATGGTTCCCGCAGCGGCAAAACAGACCCGTCCGTGGGACGAACTGATAATTACACGATAGAAGGAAATTGTAATGAGTTTATTTAAGCAACTAGTGATGATGTTAAGCCTCTTTTTAGCGGTTATTTTAGTATCGGTGATGGTACTCAATTTTCGCTCGGCGACAGAGTTCGTACAAAATCAACTCTATAACGATGCAAAAAACACAGCTCATTCTCTGGGACTCTCTCTTTCCAAAGTTGCCGATCCATCCGACACATCGAGTATGGAGACGATGATCAATGCGATTTACGACAGCGGATATTACCAGCAGATACGTTTGGTCGACATAGAAGGTAAAGAGGTTTATACTCGAAGTACGGATGTTCGAGTTAGCGATGTACCGCAATGGTTTATCAAAATGGTTCCGATCCATACCGAGAATGCGACCAGTGATATTATGATCGGATGGAGCCGTTTCGGTACTCTCGAAGTGAGCTCTCATACGGGTAATGCGTATCGGCAGCTCTATTCGACTTTGATCGATTTGATAGAAACATTTTTAATGATTGCCGCGGTTGTATTTATAACCCTCTATATGCTCCTCTCGGTGAGTCTCAAATCCCTTAAACGGATTAAAAATCAAGCCAAAGCTATTATCGATAATGAATTTATTATCGAGAAAAAGATCCCCTTTACGACGGAATTTCGCTCAGTAACGACGGCGATGAATGCGATGGTGGAAAAAGTAAAAGATATTTTTGAGCGGGAAAACGAGACACTGCGCCGTTATCATGAACTCCTCTATAAAGATGCAGAGTCTAAACTCCATAATCGCCGTTACCTTACCGCAAAACTTCCCGATTACCTTCAATCGGATGCATCGTTATCTTCCGGTATCTATGTGATGATGAGTTTGGATGAGATCGATCGCTTGAAGCGTGAAAACGGATATGAGAGATACTCTCAATTCATCAATATATTTTCTGAAACACTCAATACTCAGTTGGGCTCTTTTCGACATGCTCTGATCGCTCGGTTGAATGAATCCGATTTTTTTGCGGTTCTCCCTACGTGTGAGATGCATACGATTGCCCATCAGTGTGAACAGATTATGATCCATATGCATCAGGTGATTGATGAGATGGATAGCAATCTCTCCGAGTATTTAGTGTTAGGGTGCGGTATCGGTACCTACAGTGAAAGCGACAGTCTGAAATCGCTCTTTTCCCGCGCCGACCATGCGGTAACACAAGCGAAACTTCGCGGTAATTTTATGATCGATATTAATAAAGAGAGCGATGACAAACTGGTATTGGGACGTGAAGAGTGGAGAGAAGAGTTACTCAAAAGTTTAAATGAATCTCGAATGCTCTTAGCGTTTCAAAGTGTGGTGGAACAGCGTGGTGAGAGTTTGAACGCTCTGCATGAGGAGATCTATTTGCGTTTGCTCGATCGTGATGGGGTGATCCATTCCGCAGGGTATTTTATCCCCGTTGCTACCAGTTTGGGGCTGATCGATACCCTCGATCGTTATATGATCGAAAAAGTGTTCAAACATATTCAAGAGCACAATCCGATTACCCCTTTAGCACTCAATCTTAGTGCTGATTTTGTCAAAAAATACGCCAATATTCAATGGTTGAGAGAGCAGTTAGAGAGTTTTCATCGTACGAATGATCTGACATTATGGTTTGAAGTGAGCAACACTACCGCATTGCATGATCTTGAAGCGGTATCAACGATCAGTGCAATGGTCAAAATGTTCGGTTACCGTTTCGGGATCGACCATTTTGCTATTCCTGAAGCGGGAGCCCATTATCTCCAAGCAATCCGCCCCGATTATGTCAAAGCAAACTGTGCCTATTTGCAGGATATGATGGTCGATCAGAGTACCGGAAAAAGCAGGGAGAGTTTTAACAACGTTATTCGCAGTCTTGGGATTTCGGTTATAGCGATCAATATCGAAGAGGCGAAAGATGTCGAGCGATTAAGCGCACTTGGAATCGAGCATTTCCAAGGTTCTCATATCGCACCGGTTGCACTGTTGCAGTAACTTACCCTTTTTTGCGGGTAAGGACAAAGGCAAAAACAGCGATAACGCCCAACAAAATAAAAATGTTTCCTTGTTCAATCATACTTTTCTCCTAATAATTTTTTCATAATCTCGATGTGATAGCTCTCTTGAAAATTGATAAATTCAAAAAAGCTGGAGAGCTTTTCATCACGAATAGAGGAGGAGAGTTTACGGCACTCCTCTTTCGCATTTTCCTCTTCAACTATTCCGCCACGGAGAAATTTTTCCATATCGGTGATCTCATAGGTGCGTGGATGGAGTGTTCTTGGGAGTGCCAAAATACCCATTTTCGCCATCATCTCGCCGAAAGATCTCAGATGAAAATGGGACTCATCCATTAAATCCTGAAAATAGGTTACCTGAGCGGGTGTCGTAGCACGAATCTGTCGGTAAAAATAGATCATGATAAGCTCATACTCTTTGTAGAGCTCTTCGAATAAAAAGAGGGTGAGGGCATCCGTTTCACTTTCACTTAACAGGGCATCCGGCCAATGACGTTCACGGTTGAATGCGGTGATAGGCTCATCCAACGTCAGTTTTTCGAGATAGCTGTGCAAGGTTGTGAGGATATAGTTTTCATCATGCTTCATCCGTTCACAGAGGGGTGAATTCTCATATAAAAGATGGAGTGCTTTAATCTCATTCATCGCCGTATGAACTAGACTAAAAAAAGAGTCACTCTCAATAGAGAATTTAGGATCGCGTTCATAGTCATAAGCAACTGTGTTTTCATACAACGATTGCGCCAGCCATTTGAGATGGCGAAATTCGATTTTTGAAAATTCGTACAAACGATTTTTGACCCACGGATCATTCACCGAAAACGACATAAATGTTATTCTCAGCCAAAGCTGATGCTTTCGTCGAAAAAGGGTTATCATTCTTCTACCTCACATTCCATATCGATTTCGATAGCGTGCAGCTCTTCCGTGCTGCCGCCTGCTTTTTGTGTTTGATGTATTTGTGCCGCTTCAAAAGCGCTTAGTACCATCTGAGCACACGCTTGTTGTTTTACCGGCCCAAGGGCTACTTTTTCACGAAGTTTTACCACCGCACTCTGAGCATAGTCGAGTGATTCGCCTTTGATCATCTCGGTAAACATCGATCCCAAAACCACCGTATCGTGGCAACCGTTGGTAGCATAGCCGACACGCTCCAAGATGTTATTTTTCACATCGATATAAAAAATGACGAATTCACCGCTTTGTTCCGAGTGTCCTACTCCGACACCGCTTGGGTTTTCGAGCGGACCGTAGTTGTGTGGGTGCATGAGATGCTCGATGATCTCTTGATTTAAATTGTTTTCCATTTGATTATTATAACGCAGGTTGAACCTCTTTGTAAGAGTCCTCACCGTACAATCGCACTATGAAAACCATAACTCCTGAAACCCTCCGTTATTTACCCACTACCCGTGCCGAAATGGACGCACGCGGATGGGACGCTTGCGATGTTATCCTCATCTCCGGCGATGCCTATATCGATTCCCCTTTTATCGGGGTTGCCGTGGTGGGTCGGATATTGGAGCGGGAGGGGTATCGTGTCGGGATTATCGGACAGCCTGATATTACTACGGATGATGTGATGCGTTTGGGGGAGCCGAAACTCTTTTGGGGGGTGAGTGGCGGGAGCGTCGATTCGATGGTCTCCAACTACACCGCGACGAAAAAATTCCGCAACAGCGATGATTACACCCCCGGAGGTGTTAATAACGCACGACCCGATCGTGCAACGCTCGTCTATACGAACCTAATCCGCAAATATTTCAAAAACACCGTCCCTATTGTCCTCGGAGGGATCGAGGCGAGTTTGCGCCGTGTTACTCATTATGATTATTGGACAAACAAACTGCGCAAACCGATCCTCTTTGACTCCAAAGCCGACTATCTGATTTACGGAATGGGGGAGGGGGCGATCATCGCTCTGCCCAAAGCGTTAGCCGCGGGCGAATCTCCCCACACCATTCGAGGGGTGTGTTATATCGCCAAAGAGCCGATCGAGGGGTATTTGAGCTTACCATCCCATGCCGAGTGTTTGGAAAACAAAGAGCGTTATATCGATCTCTTCGATATGTTTTATAACCATAACGACCCCATCTCGGCAAAGGGGCTGTGTCAAGAGGTGGACGGACGATACGCGATCCAAAACCCTCCTGCCGATTATCTGGATGAGGGCGAGATGGACGCCGTATCCGCATTACCCTTTACCCGTGAGCTTCATCCCTACCATCGTCCCAAAGGTGCTGTGAAGTGTTTGGAGACGATCAAATTCTCTATCATGACCCATCAGGGGTGCTGGGGTGAGTGTAATTTCTGTGCCATCGGGGTTCATCAGGGACGCACCATCCGTACCCGCAGTGAAGAATCTATCCTAAAAGAGGCGACGCAGTTTACCGAGTATAAGGATTTCAAAGGGATCATCAGCGACGTTGGAGGCCCAACGGCAAACATGTACGGATATGAGTGCAACAAGAAGCTCAAACACGGCACCTGCGATCATCAGCGGTGTGTCGATGATACCCATCTGTGTAAATCGATGAAGGTCGATCACACACGTGTTATCAATCTCCTCCGTCGTTTGCGAGAAGTGCGAGGGATCAAAAAAGCGTTTGTCGCTTCGGGGGTTCGGTACGATCTTATCAACGAAGACAAACGACAAGGTTATGAATACCTCAAAGAGATGGTGCGTCATCACATCTCTGGACAGATGAAAGTCGCCCCCGAGCACACTTCCGAGCATGTTCTTCATCTGATGAACAAACCGGGGAAACAAACGTTAGTTGATTTTAAAAAGCTCTATGACCAGCTCAACCGCGAAGAGGGAAAAAAGCAGTTCCTGACCTACTATCTCATAGCTGCCCATCCGGGGTGTACCGAGAAAGATATGCACGATCTCAAACGCTTTACTACGGATGAGCTAAAGATGAATCCCGAACAAGCACAGGTCTTTACCCCAACACCGGGAACGTACTCTGCGGTGATGTACTACACCGAGATGGACCCGCAAACGCGTAAAAAAATCTTCGTCGAAAAAGATACGGCACGCAAAGAAAAACAAAAACAGATCGTTGTTGCCAAAGACAATTTTAAAAGTGGATTTGGGAGTTAAATCGCAATCCTAAAAAATTGTGGAACAATTTTTGCGCTCTTACCTCTCTTTTAGCTTTCATTACCTACAATAACCACTTCAAACTCAATACTACGGAACCTATTTGCGAATCGATAAATTTTTAAACGC
>NZ_DASUIQ010000032.1:0-17078 GCF_036279695.1 Sulfuricurvum sp. | reverse complement strand
CTCGGAACAGCAGGCAATTTTGTCCTTCTTAGTAAATCGGGCATTTCAACTACCGGTGCAACAAGTATTACCGGAGACATCGGTGTCAGTCCTATCGATGCAACTGCATTTACAGGTTTTTCTAATTATACCCTTGCTGGTACCTATGCAACAGCCGATCAGGTAACCGGAAAGTTGTATGCGGCTAATTTTGCAGCTCCTACTCCTGCGTATATGACCACTGCTATTAGTGATATGGAAATAGCGTTCACCGATGCGGCAGGACGTACAAATCCTACTGCTACAGAACTAGGTGCCGGAAATATCAGCGGCATGACTCTCGCTCCCGGTCTCTATAAATGGGGAACCGGTCTTCTCATTAGCGGTGCAGGGGTTACCCTCTCCGGTGGAGCCAATGATGTATGGATCTTTCAGATCGCACAAGATTTGACTGTGAGTAACGGTGCAATCATTACGCTGACCGGAGGGGCAAAGGCTAAAAATGTTTTCTGGCAAGTCTCAGGGCAAACAGCGCTTGGAACAACCGTTCAATTCAAAGGTAATATTTTGAGTCAAACCTTAATTTCCCTCAATACAGGTGCAACATTGGAAGGGCGTACATTAGCCCAAACCGCTGTTACTTTAAATGCCAATACTATTATTCTTCCTACTCCATAAAGCAAGAATTACTCGGGCTAATCCCCGATTGATTCTATTGATTAATTACTTCGAATACTTTCATTTTCTTCAGGAACAAAAACATAATAGCGATTTTTTCCGGCTGATTTTGCTTGATACATCGCATAATCAGCCTGAGCAAGTAACTGATCAGCATCCACATTAATAATTTGCGGATAAAAGGTAATCCCAAGACTCGCAGAAACTTTAACCATTTGATTGTCGATCAAAACAGGTTTTTGTGTACTCTCTAGCAATCGATTGAGCATAGGAACACACGCTTGAATATCATTTAAGTTGAGCAGTAATATGACAAATTCATCGCCACCGATCCTAGCAATCGTATCAACCTCACGGAGTGAACGTTTCATATTGGTAGCGAGTGCAACCAAAAGTTGATCTCCTGCTTCATGTCCGTACGTATCATTCACATTTTTGAAGCCGTCTAAGTCAAGGTAGAGCACGGCAAAAGGTTGTTTATGACGGTTGGTCTGCGCCATAGCTTGATGGAGGCGATCAGCTAATAGGATACGATTAGGCAGTGATGTCAAAGGGTCGTATTGAGCTATATGCTGTAGCTGAATCTCATATTTTTTCCGCTCGCTAATATCACTTATGACAACTCTCCATTGGGGTATATTGTTCGAATCTCGAACTATCGTTGTCGTTAGATTAGTCCAAAACAGTGTCTGATCTGATTTAAACATCCGCAATTCGCAAATCGGGTTTGATCCGCTCTGGAGGAGTTGTTTTGAATAGAGGTAATAGATGTCTTGATCTTCATGGATGATAAATGTCGAAAACGACTGTTGTAGTAAGGCTGATTGATGATGATCCAGCATCAAAGCAGCGGTAAGATTGGTTTGCACGATAACACCATGTTCATTCAGAGTACAATACCCGATAGGGGCGAACTCATAAAGATCGAAATACCGTTTTCGCTCCTCTTCCAATTCACGTTGTACCCGCTGTAGCTCTTCATTTTGCAACTCCAGCTCGATTTGATGGAGATGTAGTTCATGTACCATTTTTTTTATTTCTGCTGATGAGAGATTCTCAAAATTTTGTAACTCATCTGTACCGTTTTTGTGTGCTATCTCTTCCGCACGCTGACGAATATTAGACATGATGTTTGTCCAGCGTAATCACGAAGCAAGCCCCTTGGTTTTTATTGAACCATGTAAAACTTCCTGAAAAATATTTTTCGATAATGGTTTGCGAAATATATAAGCCGAGCCCCGTCCCCATAAGCCCTTTAGTCGTAAAATAAGGCTGAGCTATTTTATCGATAATGGCTTCCGGAATCCCGCCGCCGTTATCCCGTATTGTGGTGATGATGGAAGAGACGGTTTCCTCGATAATAACGGTGATGATTGCCGGTTTGACGTTCTCCGTTTCCAAAGTATGTTTGGCATTTTCTAAAATATTCAGAAATACTTGGACTAACGAGTTTTTATGAATCAGTAAGGTGCTTTGGCTGTTGTTGTGAATATTGATCGCAATGTTGGTCGTCACATAGCATTGTCCGATAATTTTGAGCGTACATTCGATGACTTCCTCTATCGTAACCCATTCTTTTGGTTGGTCGGGAGAGAAAAAATTTCTAAAATCATCGATGGTTTTGGACATAAACTGCAAAATTTGATCAACTTTTTCGTGGGATTCATAAATGCTTTTATCATCTAATTTACCCAATTCTAATTTTATGTACATATCTTGGTTTATAAGCGCCAGATTGTTCAGCGGTTGTCGCCATTGATGGGCTATCATCGATATGAGATCTCCCATAGCCGCTTTTTGCGCCTGAGCCAGCATAATCTGCTCATTGAGTTTTAATTTTTCCTTGACCATCGTATATTTTGTAATATCACTGATGATTAGATGAGACTCATATATATTGTCAGGGTTATGCCCGTCACGGGTTTCCAAGTGCGCCCAAAACGGTTTATCGTTTTTACCGATCATTCGTAATTCACAAAAACGTGATTCACCGAAATCATCGGATTGTTTTTGACACAGGTAATAAATATCCTGATCTTCATGGAGGATAAATTGGGTAATAGATTGGTTGATTAGATCGCTTTGACTTTTTCCAAAGAGGTTTAGTGCCGTTAAATTTGCTTGTAGAATCTTCCCTTGCATGTTGAGAGTACAATACCCGACCGGTGCTAGATTATAGAGATCGATGTATCGATTTCGTTCACGGTCAAGCTCGACTTGGGTAAGGTGCAATTGTTCATTTTGCATCTCTAATTCGATCTGATGAACTTGCAGTTCATGGATGAGACGATGCGTCTCATCAACAGATAATATTTCGAGACTTTTAGGGTTGCGTGCCGCTGCTTCTTCAGCTTTTCGGCGAAGCATTCGACTCGAACTCTTCAATATATTTTGCTCAAAGTAGGGGTCGCTTTTCGCTATCATTGTACATCATTTACTGTGCACTTAAGCATCTCATTCGCTTTACGGAGGGCTTCTCGTATTTGAACGGTCTCAGTTATATCAACAAAAGAGATGACAGCGCCTTCGATAACATTGTTCAACGTTCGATAAGGCTGAATCCGCATCGTATACCATAGCCCTTCGATTGTCTGAACCTCTATCTCTTGAGGAATCAGGGTATCTAAGACATGATGAATATCCTCGACCAGCCGATCGTATCCCCGAAGATTCGATACAACATGTCCGATCGGTCGTCCGACATCGCTGGCTATCAGGTTTATGATTCGAGTTATATCACGGGTATAGCGGAGAATATTGAGATTAATATCAACAAAGACCGTTCCGATTCCTGTACCGGAGAGGAGGTTATTCATATCATTATTGACACGCGATAGATCACTAACTTTGGTCTGAAGCTCGGCATTGACGGTGGATAACTCTTCATTCATCGATTGTAGCTCTTCTTTGGACGTTTCAAGCTCTTCGTTGGTCGATTGTAGCTCTTCATTTAGTGATTGCATCTCTTCATTAGACGATTGTAACGCCTCAATAGTCGATTCGAGTTTATCGTTTGCAGCTTGGAGATACTCTTCTTGAGCTTGTAACTCTTGCTGGAGCGAAGCAATATGTCCGATAGGATCAGACTCTTTTGTCCCTGTTATCGAAGCATTATTAGTTTTTGTATCGTTATTGGTCTCTTCAATACTAATAAGGTACAAAGGCGAATCGATGGATACGGCAGAGGAAACAGGCCGTACGCTCAAATCAACCGTTTTTGAATACCCGTTTTGTTCAATGTTCAATCCCGATCGTCGAACCGTCTCTTTTTTCACGATCGCTTTTTGCAATGCCATGGTGAGCTCGCGCCGAAGAGTATCTCTTGCCATTTTTAAGACATTATTGATTCCCATCTCACCGGAGGGAAGTTCTAAATAGGTTCCTGTTTTACCATGCAGATAGAGAATGTCTCCTTGGGCATTGACCAGTATCGCACTCATATTGAGCTGTTTCAATATGGCTTGTTCCGTTATCTCACGCAGAGGCAATTTCACTAAAGGATTCATTTTGTCACTGTTTTGTACCGATTGTGAGCGTATCGATTTGGTGGTCGGGACAATACGTCCGATTGTTTTTGCGGTATCGTATGGGGTCTCTTTGCGTTTAAATAGTTTGGATTTTTGATCCACGACACTAAAAAAATCATTGAATTCCCCGATGCTCTCTGATGAGCCCAAAAAGAGTGTTCCTTCCGGGTTGAGGGCGTAGTGGAAGAGGGGGATGAGCCGTTTTTGCAACGGAGCACCCAAATAGATCATGAGATTTCGGCAGCTGATAAGGTCGATTTTAGAAAACGGAGGGTCTTTGATGATATTTTGCTCGGAAAAAATCAGCATATCTCGTATGTTTTTATGGATTCTATACCCACTACCGTCGGCTTCAAGGGTAAAAAAATGCTCCAATCTTTGAGGAGAGATACTCGCAGTGATACCCAGAGGATAGAGACCGGCACGGGCAACGGCTATAGCATGCGAATCAATATCGGTCGCAAAGAGTTGAACCGAATAATTAAGTTTGTGCTCTTCCATGTATTCACGGATGAGAATCGCTATCGAATACGCCTCTTCACCGGTAGAACATCCCGCTGTCCAGATGCGAATGAGACTCCCTTGCGGTTTGAGGGCAAAAAGATCGGGAATCACTTTCTCTTTAAGGGCTAAAAATGCCTCAGTATCACGAAAAAAGCTGGTAACGCCTATGAGCAAATCATGAAACAGGGCATCCAACTCGTCCGAATTTTGTTGTAAAAATTTGACATACTCACTGATCACTTCGATTCCAATAAGACCCATTCGTCTCTCAATACGTCGGTAAATCGTATTGGGTTTGTATTGGGAAAAATCATGTCCGCTCTTGGCACGAAGTAAAACAAATATTTTATTCATCACATTTTTGGATGCGCTGATTAATGTGTTCTCACTGTTATCTATATCACCGGAGAGGAGTATGAGTTGTTGCATCATCTCTTCGGGAGACAGTATGAAATCGACAAGACCCGTCGCGATCGCACTCTCTAACATCCCGGTATACTCGGTTGTTTCAGGAGCTTGGACGAGTACGATTCCGCCGGCATCCTTAATCGCTTGCATCCCTTGTGTTCCATCAGTCCCAGTACCCGAGAGGATAACGCCGATAGAGTGTTCATGTTGATCTTGAGCCAATGTCTGAAAGAAAAAATCGATCGGTAAATGTTTACCGTGTTCTTCCGTAGGCTCCAGCAACTGAAGCGTCCCGTTTAGATAAGCCATATCAAATCCGGGGGGGATCACATAAACGCAGTTTCGTTCTACCCGTATACCGTCACTCACTTCAAATACTTTCATCTTGGTGTATTTACGGATGATGTCGGTGAGAATACTCGTATGTTCCGGAGCGAGATGCTGTAGTAAAACAAATGCCATATCCGGATTCGTATTCGCAGGTAGCCCTGAAAAAAAGGCCTCGAATGCGGCAAGCCCACCCGCCGATGCACCTACACCGACAACAAGAAAATGAGTCTCATGTGTATCACTTTCCTCTTGCGGCAAAAGTAGCTTCGGATTTTCATTTGTATGGGTAGATCGGTGTTTAGACATGATGTACTCTCACTTATATAATATAATTAATATTTATCGAATAGGTAGATCAACTATTTGGAGTACAAATAGAGTGTATCACAATTCCAGATGATAGAAGATGAAAGTGATACAACATTGTACTTCAAACTATCTATTTAAGGTCGAGTTTCAATTCAGGATATTTTTCATGAAACATCCGTTCGCTCTCTTGTGCGAGTTTCGTCCCCTCAATGATGTCTTTGTTACCTTGTTCGATCTCATTTTTACCGGTCATCATATCTTTATCGCCCGATTTCACAAGCTCTTCACCGTGTTTAACCAATTTCTCACCCGATTTTTTTAGTTCAGACCCGTGGTCCCAATTTTTGGCCAACTGTTTTTGATCAACACCTGTTGCTTTTTCATCCGCCGCGTGCATACGCATAAAATCACCTGTAGTGGGAGATTTTGAACTACAACCGATGAGAGCCGTCATCGCAATAATAACTGCTGCTATCATTTTTAATTCATTCATAATGTTTCCTCATGTTTAGTATTGTGATTTCTCACTAAAATAAGTTTATCTGAATTAAAACACAATAAAACGCGACATCAGAACTATATAAATTTTTTAATATCTACAATATATAACTAATCGAGTTATTAAATATTAGACTATAATCTTTATATTCGGCGAAGTAGGCCGGGTGTACTATAACGGCAAATATGTTATTTAGTTTATTTACGTATGACTAAACAGCATAACGTCATGAAGTGACGCGTAATTTTAGAGCCGCAGACACTGGTCTGTATTCCTTACGACACGCCTACTATGGCAAAGAAGAAAAAATGCTCGAAACACTTGCACTCGTTCTTATTGTCCTCTGGATACTTGGCTTCGTCACCTCGTATACCATGGGTGGATTTATCCATATTCTTTTAGTTATTGCCGTTGTGGTGATTCTAATTCGTGTCATACAGGGACGTAGATTATAAAACCTTGTGGGACACACACAATTACAATAATTGGGGAATACAGTTCTGATTTTAAATTTAAAAGGTTTTTCCTGTCGAGCTTGACCTTGTGGAGATTTCAACCTTTTATACCATGGAGAAAGAATGAACATATTTAAAACTGCAGGGATCATTTTGATCATAGCAGGCGTGCTTGGATTGGTGTATGGAAAATTCAGTTATACCAAAGAGACTAAAGAGACCAAAATGGGACCGATAGAATTAACGATCAAAGAAGAGAACATGATCAATATCCCCTATTGGGCCGGAGCAGGTACTGTCATATTCGGCAGTTTTATACTACTGTTCGGCATGAAAAGAGACTAACCTTTGACATGTTCGAATAGTCATTCAAAAAGGAACTATTATGAGTACAAAAGAAGCCTATAAACAAAAGTTAAATGCGGAGTTGGGATTAGCTCAAGCAAAACTCATCGAGTTTAAAGCCGAAGCGAAAAATTCCGCAGCCGATGTTCGTGTTAAATACAATGAACAGTTGGATGATCTTCAGCAGATGATTGATACGACTAAAGAAAAGCTAAAAGAGCTTGATAATGCTGGTGAAGATGCGTGGGAACACCTCAAAGAGGGGATCGAAAGCGCATGGGCAACCTTAGGAACCGCGCTAAAAGATACCGCCGATAAATTCAAAAAAAAGTAATCACTGCTTAGGCCTCTTAACACCCGTAAGTCCTATGAAAGAATTGATTAGAATGCACACTGTGCCGGCCATAGACAACAACAAAAGGAACTATTATGAACTCGTTTAAAAAAGATGAAAAAGCACCCGTTATTCCAGCTAAAGATCCTAAAATGAATGAAGAAAAAGAAGACAAAATCGGTCTCAAAAAAGATAGTCACGCTGAAAATGCCGGAAGCGATCACAAAAAAGATTCAGCACTCAAAGCTTCGTCTCATTCTGAGCAAAGTGTAAAAAAATGAAATCGTTTAAACGCACTAACGTTATGAATACGGCGATGGTTGCAGCGGTTTTAATCTCCACCGCTCTCCCTTTATTCGCATCCGATACAGATGATCGGATTGAATCATCCTTTAAAAAAAGTTACGTCTATAAAACCTATTTATCGGATGAAAATATCAAAATAACCTCCAAAGAGGGGGTGGTTACCTTATCAGGGAATGTGTTGGATGAATCACACAAACCGATGGCTCAGGATGTTGCTGAAGCACTCCCCGGAGTCAAAAGTGTAGAAAATACGATTGTCCTGAAAAATGAGAAGTCCGATACATGGCTAAAAATGAAAGTTCAAACGGCTTTAGCGTTTCATGCTAACGTTAACGCTAGCAATACTGACGTTAGTGTAAAAGACGGAATCGTTACCCTAAAAGGTAAGGCAATCAACCAAGCCCAAAAAGATCTTACGAGTGAATACGCGAAAGATGTCGAAGGGGTAAAAAGTGTAAACAATGAAATGAGCATGGCAAAAGCGGACACTATCGGTGAAAAAATCGATGATGCTTCGATTACGGCTCAGGTTAAGATGACATTGATGATGCACCGTTCAACCGGCGTAGTACGAACCAGTGTTACCACCAATAACGGTGTCGTTACCCTAAGCGGAAAAGCACGCAATGAAGCTGAAAAAGATTTAGTGACAAAGCTGTGTGAAGATGTTCATGGGGTTAATACCGTTGTCAATAAAATGACGATTGAATAAATACCAAATCTAAGGATTAATGATGAAAAAAGCACTTTTAACAACCTTACTTGCCGGCGGGCTGATGGGAGCTGAGAATGCTCCCTTCATCGGCGTCAGCGTCGGTAATGTTGAATTAAAAAGCCAAGTTCAACTGGTAAATTACGAATCAAAAGTGGACGATACCCATTATACGGCTACGTTGGGACAATATATAGACGAGTATGGAAGAGTATCACTCTCGTATACCTATGTTAAACCGACCCATAACATACAGCACAGTGATGGAGCCTCTTTGGCTTTTGATCTTATTTTACCGATGATTGACAACGCATTTTTCGTGTATGCAGGACCGGTTGCAGGTTATACCCGTTATGAAGAAGAAGCTGCCGGGATCAAACTTGATCTTAGCGGACTTCATTACGGTGCTCAAGCCGGAGCAATAGTACGTATTATGAATAATATCGAAGTAGAGGGAGGTTATCGTTATCTCATCGAAACGGGCAGTGATACGCTTTTGGGCGTTAAAGTAGAAGCTGATAGACTCAAAATGTGGTATATCGGTGCAAATCTTCGTTTCTAACTCTTCAAACTGCGAACACAAACAAACCTATCATTACAAGGTAACTCGATCACAGGATCGAATTACCCTTGAACAAAAGGATACAAGATGAAGTATAAAATAGCTTTCTCGGCACTTCTTGCCGCAGTACTGCTGGGTGCGAATGATCATAATTATGAAATCAGCGCAGTAGGCGGGTATACCATCCCCAGTGACGGTCAATATTTGGATGATTACAATACCTACGGAGCAGAAATGCAATATAATGGATTGGAATTTGCGATTAAACCTGAGCTCTCTGTTTTTTACAGCAATGCTGATTATAGATATGACAGCGGCAGTACAGAGGTATTTCGTACCGCACTCAACGGCGTCTATACATTCGATCATTCCGGATCGGTAGCTCCGTTTTTCAAAATCGGTGGCGGATATGAATCGATGAGCAATACCGCATTTGGAAATCATGACGGCTTCTTTGCCGATGGTGGGATGGGGTTGAAATTTGAGGTAACAGATTCGATTTCGATGAAACTAGAAGCGATAAAGATGTTTAAACATAACGATGGAGGCTCGGATAATAATCTCCTTCTTGTCGGAGGATTGACGTTTGCTTTCGGTAGCAATGGTGAAAAAGAGCGCATCGAGGTCTCCGCACCTGAACCGATCGCTATCCCTGCTTCTGCCGTTGTAGTCGAAAAATCGCTCGAAACTATTAAAACTACCGAAACCACTACGGTAACGGAACCTATCGCGTGTCCGCCTGTTAAAACGACCATTAATGATCATTTTGTCTTTAACTCCGATCACATCGATTCAACGGCAGCATCAGAAATCAGAGCATTTGTCATATTTATGAATGAAAATCCTCTCTACAAAGCGACCATTACGGGGCACACCGATAGTATCGGTACACCGGAAAACAACCAAATTGTCTCAGTAAAACGGGCTGAAAAGGTAAAAGAGGCATTAGTTGCACAGGGGATAGCACCTGAACGGCTAAATGCGGTGGGGAAGGGCGAAAGTATGCCGATCGTGAGCAATATGCTCAAAGCAGGACGCGCCGAAAATCGCCGTATTGAAGTCGATCTCTACCAATAAAACGAGGGTAATATTTCTCCCGCTTTCTATGGGGGAGATTAAATCATAATTCCTAATGCATCCGCTAGTACCAGCAGCTCTTTTTGGGCATCTTCATACTCAAATTCATCCACAAAGTTTTGTATTTTTTTCATCTCTTCAAATCCGCTCAGTTCATCATAAAGTCCAGCAAGTGTCGTCACGGCATCGGAATCGAGTCCTATAAGCTGCTCGTTAAAATGGCGAAGTTTAATGGCTAATTTATCTTTATCGACTGATATAGGCTCCTTCTCGATGTCATGGACTATTTCTTCCTGTGTACCGTAGACGGTATTGATTCTCGACAAAAGATTGATTAGGTCAATTTCTAAATTATGTATCGCCTCATCACGCCCATCCGTACTATTGTTTTTGAGCATGTTTTCAAGTATTTGCGCGTTATCGGCGATCAATATAGCACCTATGGTTCCGGCTAAACTTTTGAGCGTATGTACTTCACGTAATGCACTTTCTGTATTATCGAATGCAAGCGCTTCATTGATCCGCACGACGGCATCGGTTTGCGTTTGACTAAAGCGTCCGATCAATTTTCGGAGCAGTTTGATATTTCCTCCCATCCGTATCAAAGTATTATTGACTTCCAATTCAGGAATATCAGGCAATGTTTCAGCCTCATCATGCGATGCTAACACAAAAACATTCGGATTTGCAGGTTTAATCCAATGCGCCAAAGTCAAAAATAACTGTGTTACGTCGATCGGTTTAGGGATATGATCATTCATCCCCCATTCGATACATTTTTCTCTGTCACCCGCCATAGCATTAGCAGTCATCGCGAGGATCGGGAGATCTTTAAATCGGGAGTCTTGACGAATTTGATGCGTCGCTTCAAATCCATCCATAATCGGCATCTGACAATCCATCAAAACACCGTCATAATCGGTGTATTTTACTTTTTCTACCGCTTCGGCTCCATTGATAGCAACATCCACTTTTATTCCCGCATTTTGAAGCAGTTCCAGTGCCAATTCCATATTCACTTCATTGTCTTCGACCAGCAACAGGTGAGCTCCTTGAAGCGATTGAATAGCCTCTTGGGCATTAACCTCTTTTTCTTGCTTGCGTGTTCGCTGAAAAGCCTCTTTACCGAGGGCACTGAGGATTGTATCGAGCAAAGTTGAGGGGCTGACCGGTTTTACCAGAAGTCCATCGAGATGAACACCATCGGCTCTTTGGAGTAAATCATCCCGACTGTATGCCGTCACCATGACAAACGCCGGAGTATGTGACAGCCCTATATCTTCACGTATCCGTTTAATGGTTTCGATCCCATCCATTTCCGGCATCATCCAGTCCATGAGAACCAAACCGTAGGGTTTATAATCGCGTTGAGCGTTTTCGAGTTCAAGAATCGCCTTTTCACCACTGCTAACCGCGGTAGGAACAAATTTGAACGATTCGAGGATAGTGAGGATGATTTCTCTTGCATTGGCATTGTCATCGACCACCAAAATCCGCAATCCTTCAATATCTTTTGGATCGAGGGAGAGGGTACGCTGTTCATGCTGTACACCGAATTTGGCGGTGAAGTGAAAAGTACTTCCCGCTCCGAGCTGACTCTCAATCCCGATGGAGCCTTCCATGATTTCTATCAGACGTTTGCTGATGGTTAGACCCAACCCTGTACCGCCGTATTTTCGAGTTGTAGAGGTATCGGCTTGGGTGAAGGCTTTGAATAGATTGCTACGTTGTTCTTCACTCAGTCCGATCCCCGTATCGGTAATGTCAAAACGGATACGTACACCGTCCGTCTCATCGGATATTTTATGAACACCGACGGTGATTTCCCCTTTCTCCGTAAATTTGATCGCATTATTGACTAAATTACTCAGGACTTGCCCCAATCGAAACGGATCACCGATGAGGGCGGTCGGCAGATCCGTACCGATGTCAAACAATAATTCCAGCCCTTTTTCCTGTACTTTGATGACGGTGAGATCGGCGAGAGTATCCATCACATCTTCGAGGTAAAAATCGATATGTTCAAATTCGATTTTCCCCGCTTCGATTTTGGAAAAATCGAGAATATCGTTGATGATACCGAGAAGATTTTTGGCGGATGAGTCGACTTTCAAAATATAGTTGCGCTGTTTGGGATTGAGATCGGTTTGCAATGCCAGATGAGACATACCGATAATCGCATTCATGGGAGTTCGGATTTCATGGCTCATGTTGGCTAGAAAGTTACTTTTGGCTTTGGTCGCCCCTTCGGCAACGATTTTGGCTGATTCAAGTTCATCGCGTTGCTTGAGAAGTGACTCTTTTTGGGATAATAACTCTTCGGTCTGTTCTTCGAGTTGAGCGGCTTGAGCGCCTAATTGTTCATTACTAGTTTCGAGTTGATCTCGACGGGATTGGAGCTGATAGGTGGAAGCGGCCAATTCCAACGCTTGCGCCTGAGTCGTACTGAGCAAAGTCCGAGTAGCCACATTTCCGATGAGTATCTGAAATTTTTCCGCAATAATAGGTAATAAAGCTTCATAAAAAAGGATTTGCACTTCATCGAAAGAGGAGAGTGAGGCGATTTCCAATACCGCTAACGTTGTATCGTGATTCTTTATGGGTGAGATCATGAGGGTACGTATCTGTAGTTTTCCCAAACCTGTTGCGACCTCAAAATACTCTTGTTCACCAAGCGAAACCGTGATGCTTTTTTTCTCTTTGAGCGCTTGAGATACAAGCCCCTCTCCGCGTGCAAACGTTTGGATGGATGGGGTTTCCTCACCACCGTAGCCTCCGATGCGTTTGAGTGTGGAGCCGTCATCGATGATATAAAGTGCCGCATACACAAGATTCATAATCGGAGCAAGGGTACTCGATAACGCATCCGCAAATGTTTCATAAGATTCTGCAGACTGTACACTGTGATGGATTAATGCTATTTTCTCTTTTATCCAATACTCCCGTTTCAGATTCATGGCTCCTTGCTGTAGAATCAGTACAGACGAAGCCATTTGTCCTATTTCATTTCTGTAATCGATATAGGGTATTTTGGCCTCAAGCTCTCCCTCGGCAAGATTTCTGATCCTTTTGCCCAATACACTTAACGGTCTACGAATGGATACGGATACCGCAACCCCTGATGAAATCCCGATGATTAGCCCAAAAAACAATAACCACAAAGAGACACTTTGCGCATTTTTGGTTATAGCGATACTCTCCTCCATTGCCAATTTTGCATCCTCTTCTTTGAGCCTTATCATCTCTATAACAACCTCATTCGCCTCGTCCGCACCCTTTCTAAATTCATCACTTTGAATGTATTGTGCCGCTTCTGCATTATTTTGAGATTGCAAAAGGATGGCATGATCAATCTTTTTACCGTAGTCATCGAACAAAATATCAAAGTGGGACATCTTTGCTTTTGCTTCATGTCCCAGAAGGTGCTGATGAGCTATTTGGGATTCTTCTTTTACTTTTTTTTGTGAAGAGGCGAGCAGATGGAGCGCATTATCCAATTCTGTTGTATTTGTAGCGCGCACCATTTGGCGAAGCCCTTGTGCCAGATTATTCACCCCCTCGGCTACCGATTCGAGATGGGTGATACCGACGAGATGCATATTGTACATATTGCTTTGTAGCTTACTGAGTTGATTCATCGTATAAATACTTTGAATGCCGATCACTATCGCCAAAAATATTCCGGCACTCATAACCAGAAGCAATTTTGTGTTTAACTCCATTTTTTCTAAAAAAATCATCCCTTTATTCATCGGTTTTTTCCTCATTTTTGGTGTTGTGCAGAGCGTTTAATTGATCTGTTTTTGTTTTAATATCCGATTCGCTGTCCATAAAACGTGCCGCAATAGTTTGAAACTCGTCTTGGAGGGTTAAAAAAGCATCGACAATATCGGGGTCAAAATGTTTTCCTCTCCCCTCGATAATAATTTTGATAGCTATTTCATGGGGAATCGGCTCTTTGTAAACGCGTCGACTGATGAGCGCATCATAGACATCCGCAAGAGACATTAACCGAGCGGATATAGGGATGTCATTGCCGCTCGCACCGGTAGGATAACCGCTACCGTCGTATTTTTCCTGATGGTAGTAGGCAATCTCTTTGGCGATACGGAGAAACTCCACCTGAAGCCCCAGTTGATTCTCCGCATGTTTAATCGCATCGCGCCCCAATGTGGTATGGGTTTTCATGATCTCAAACTCGTCTACACTCAACTTACCCGGTTTGAGGAGTATCCGATCGGGTATTCCCACTTTGCCGATGTCATGCAGAGGTGCCGATTTATAGAGAGTCTCTATCATGGTTTCTGAGAGAAAATAGCCGAAATTGGGATGAGTTTTGAGCTTATCGGCAAGAACTTTGACGTAATGCTGTGTACGCCGTATATGGTTTCCCGTCTCCAGATCCCGCGTCTCTGCGAGTGATGCCATCGCTAAAATCGTAACATCCTGTATCGCCGATATTTCATGCGTCCGTTTGGTGATCTCTGTTTCGAGATAAAGATTTTTGTCGTTCAAAAAATCAGCGGCAGCTTTTACCTGAAGCTGAGTTTTGATTCTGGTGATAAGTATGCTCGGCGATATTGGCTTAGTAATATAGTCTACCGCTCCGAGTTCAAGCCCTTTTTTTTCATCTTCAGGGGCACTCATTGCGGTCAAAAAAATGACAGGAATATCACGAGTTTTAGGATCCGTTTTTAACTCACGAATCACATCGTATCCTGATTTTACGGGCATCATAATATCAAGCAATATCAAGTCTGGTTTTGCAGCACCGTGAAGGTATCGCAGCGCTTTTTCACCGCTATTGGCTACTATTATTTTGTATGAATCGTTTAACAATGCACTCATCAGAGTAAGATTATCGGCAGTGTCATCGACCACTAGGATACTGGGTCGTAGTAAAAGATCAACCTTAATTTCGGATACCATACTTTTCTCCAATAAAACACATTTAATTAATATATGTTATAGATTTGCCCATTGTAACCCTTTGACCTTGTTTAATTCTTGGAATAATTAATAGTATTTAATCTTAATCAATAATATAAAACTATAAGTCATACTGCTAGCAATCGTTATTTAAAATTAAATTGCGATATATTTAATTATAGGAGAGTGATATTATGGAAGTTTTTAAACGATACTCTAATCGGATACTTTGGTTAAGTATCTCGATGTTAGCTGCTTTTTTTGTTGGATGCAGCAGTAGCGGAGATGCAACTCCATCGAGTCCCTTAGCACCGACCGTTACGACAACCACCCCTTTTGATACAGCAATTTCGGTAGCACGTAATACCAAAGTACTTGCACAATTTAGTACAACTATGGATGCTACAACCCTAAGCACCACGACCTTTACTCTAACAGGACCGGGGGCTACACCGGTTTCCGGTACCGTTACCTATTCAGGAACAACCGCTACATTTGATCCGACTGTGGATTTAAACGCATCAACGTTATATACGGCGACTGTGACCAAAGGTGCCAAAAACAGTTCAGGGGTAGCTATGAACGCTGATTATGTTTGGACATTTACCACCGGTGCAATCACCGATATTATCCCTCCTGATGTCAATGCCACTTATCCTGATAGTAATGCCACTGCGATACCAATCAATCGTAATATCACCGCTACTTTTAACGAGGCGATTGATCCGGCTTCCCTCAATAACACTACCTTTACTCTCAGTGACGGCGTCACTCCGGTTGTCGGTACGATAACATATGTCGGATCAACGGCAATTTTTAATCCAACCGGTGATCTTAATTCGAGTACCGTTTATACCGCTACTTTGACCACCGGTATTACGGACTTAGCATCCAATACGATGGCAAGCAATTACACTTGGAATTTTACAACCGGCACGGCTGTCGCCGTTGGACCCGATCCTGTTAATCTCGGAACTGCAATCAATTATGCTGTTTTAGCTAAAACAGCAATCTCCACCATCCCAAATTCAGTCGTAACGGGGAATATAGGGTTAAGTCCTGCAGCACGAGGTGCTTTGACAGGATGGTCTCAAACCAATGATGTTACAGACACCTATGCGACATCGACACAAGTCGTTGCACCTTTCAAGCTGTATGCTTCAGACTTCGTAGGGGGGACAACAACAGCAGATCTTACGAGCGCAGTTCTCAATATGCAAGCGGCTTATACCGATGCTGCCGGACGCGCGGCTACATCAGCGGCTACCACTAACGTCGGAAGCGGTACGCTGACGAGTTTAACACTCGCACCGGGGGTTTATGAATGGGGCAGTGCGGTTACCATCCCTACCGATCTTACATTCACCGGCAATGCTACGGACGTCTGGATCCTAAAAGTCGCGGGAACACTGGACATGGCAGCCAACAAAAACGTCATTTTAGGCGGAAGTGCATTGGCAAAAAATATCTTTTGGCAAGTCTCCGGAGCGGTTACTATCGGAGCAGGAACACAGTTTAAAGGGGTCGTTTTAGGTCAAACTGCCATTACAATGGGTGGACTCTCATCGATAGAGGGGAGACTCTTAGCACAATCGGCAATAACCTTGAGTGCCACAACCGTAACCCAACCTGCACCGTAATTTCTAGTTATAGTGCGGTGTGAGTAAAATCAACACAAAGTAAAAATATGAAAAAGTTACTCTTAATAGTAGTATTCTCAAGTGGATTACTCGCCGCTGAAAAAGGGTGGTATATCGGTATAGACGGATACAAAACACGTTCCAATATAACCGTATCCAATCCTATACTAATGGAAAAACAAAACCTGACACGCAACTCCAAAACGTTGAAAATTGGGTATTTCATCAGCAGAGGAGGGCGTGCAAATATCTATTATCAACGCAATGATTCTATGGACGACACAAAAGGATATTTATACGGGGCAGGATACGACTATCTGATCGGTAGCTACGCACTGAAACCTTATTTTGGAATTTTGCTAGGATATTCGAAATACTCTCAACCGGATTTAACGATCGACGGAGGATTTGTGGGAGCGAATTTGGGATTAAACTATGCATTGAGTGAAAATTTTTCACTTGAAGCCGGTTATCGGTATATTCA
>NZ_DASUIQ010000031.1:0-17490 GCF_036279695.1 Sulfuricurvum sp. | reverse complement strand
GTTCATGGCGGCGATTTTCGGACGGCGGATGATCCGATCCAAATCGGCTCCTCCCCCCACAATCACGTGAGCCCCTAATGCTTCTTTGACTTCCGCTACGCTGATACGGTCGAGTTCATCGATCTCCCGCATAAAAAAAGTCGGAACACACTGCTCGCATCCGCTTGTGTGAAAGGATCGATAATTGAGCTCATCCAAACGATTGAGGAAAAGGGCGATATGCTCGACGTGTTCATTTTTGAGCGATCCCTTCTCCAACTCGATCTCATGGATAAGTTGATCGTGGGTTTTGTTTTTACCGTTGATAACGCTGATGTAGGGGGCTTTGAGGTTTTTGGCGATGATATGGTTCAGATTGTACGAGAGCGTTTTTGAAAAAGAGGCTTGTGGAAGTCCTTGGATCAGGACAAAATCGTATTCGCTCTCCAACGCCTGATACTGCTCGATCAGACGTTCGATAAGAAGAGACTCTTTGCCCTCGGAGAGGAGCGTTTCGGCTTCATCCAGTCCAAAACCGTAACAGCTGTGCGGACTTTGGGTCAGATTGAAATGTTCCAGCATAAACTGGATGTCGCGATCACTGATGGATGCATTCGGGATGATCGGACGGAAAAATGCGAGTTTGTTGACACGGCTTTTGAGGAGCTCCATAATCCCCATCGAGATGATGAGCGATCCAGAACTCGGTTCCAATGAGGCGATATAGAGATTTTTGACACCCACGGCAATTCTCCTCAATCATGATGGCTATATTATAATACATTTAACCCAATTGACTACAAAGAGCAACTATACTTCTTTTACTATAAACGAGGACTCTCCATGCCATTTTCACCCTTTAACCTATCATCGCCCATCCTTAGAGCTGTGAGCGAGAGCGGCTACATACAGCCGACACCGATCCAAGAAAAGGTGATTCCGCTGGTGTTGGAACGCCGTGATATTTTGGCTCAAGCACAAACGGGGAGCGGGAAAAGTGCGAGTTTCGTCTTACCGATTTTAGAGCTTTGGTCGTCAACGCGTGGTGAGGGAAAAGGGAAGATCAAAGCCCTCATCCTCACCCCAACACGCGAACTCACCCTCCAAGTGGCTCAGACGTTTGAGAGTATGGGGAGAAATCTGCCTAAAACGCCGAAAGTAGTAAGTCTCATCGGGGGTGAGGGGATTAGCGATCAGCTCTACGCTATCCAGCAGGGGTGCGATATTCTCGTCGCAACGTCGGGGCGCTTTCTCGATGTGCTGAGAAAAAAGCAGATGAACCTCTCGCACTTGGAATTTTTTGTCCTTGATGAAGCGGACAAGATGCTCGATCTCGGATTTGCCGAAGAGTTGGAGCTTATCTTAGAATCGATCCCCGAGGAACGTCAAAATCTCCTCTTCTCCGCAACCTATCCGCCGAAGATGGAGATGATCGCCTCTCGCATCACTCAAAACCCGATTCAAATCACGATTGAATCAGAGATGCCGACTGTACAGAGTATCCTACAGCGGGTTATCGAGGTGAATCCTGAAAATCGCGGACCGCTATTGCGCCATCTTCTCAGCACTGAGAAATGGGAACAGGTGTTGGTCTTTATGGCGAACAAAAGAGCCTCCGACAACATTGCCGCAAAATTTCGCAAATACGGTTTTTCGGCGGATTCGTTTAACGGCGATCTCCTCCAAGAAGATCGTACGTATGTGTTGGAGCAGTTCAAAGCGAAAAAAATCCGTATCCTCTTTGCCACCGACATCGCCGCGCGCGGGCTGGACATTGACGACATCACCTGCGTGATCAATTTCGATCTTCCCCGCTCCCCTGCCGATTATATCCACCGTATCGGACGGACGGGGCGTGCGGGTAAATCGGGTCTCGCGATTTCGTTTATCGGTTTTGAGGAGAGGGATCATTTTAGATTGATCGAAAAACGCTCCTCTATCAAACTGCCGCGTGAGCAGATCGAAGGGTTTGAACTCGTAGGAACACCGCCGCCGAAAGTCAAAGGACCCGAACCGGTAAAAGGGAAAGGGAAAAGTAAAAAAGACAAAGCCCGTGAACTCGCCGCCAAAAATGCTAACAACTCAGGAAACCGATGAACAGCCTAAATGAGCTTATTTCTCAAAAGACGGGACTCACCCTCAAAACCGTTACCAATATCCTAAAACTCCTCGAAGAGGGGTCAACCATCCCTTTTATCGCCCGCTACCGTAAAGAGATGACGGGGGGTGCTACCGATGAGCAACTAAGAGAGTTTGAGAGCATCTACGGCTATTCGAAAAAACTGTTGGAGCGTAAAGAGGAGGTTTCCCGTCTCATTTCGGAGCGCTCGGAGTTGAGCAGTGATCTGCGTACGCGGTTGAACAACGCCCAGAGCCTCCAAGAGGTCGAAGACATCTATCGCCCTTTCAAAGAGAAGAAAAATACCCGTGCCAGTGTCGCTATCGCCGCAGGACTCGAACCGTTGGCGGATCTGTTGGAGCGTGCGCAGTTGGAGTTGGGAGAATTTTCCAAGCGTGCTGATAGTTTTGTCAAAGGCTCTATCACTTCGCGTGAGGAGGCGATCAAGGGGACGCAGGACATACTCGCAGAACGTTACAGCGATGATCCGCGTGAACGCGATTACTGGCGGCGTCAGATACTCGATTATTCCTCGTTTGAGATCAAAGCGACCAAAGGGATGAGTGAGGAGGGGTTATTCGCCAAGCTTGCAGGAAAGAGCGAGAAGATAGCCTCTATCCCCTCACACCGCTATCTCGCGATTATGCGCGGGGTGAGCGAAAAAGAGCTGAACGTCAAGATCACCCTCGATATGGATCGGGTGGAGAATACGATTAAGAACTACCGCATTCCACGCCATGCCAAAAGCTCTCAGACTCTACTGTTGGCGAGTTATCTCGACGGGTTTAAACGCCTCCTTTTCCCCTCATTAGAGCGGGAAGTGCACGCGATGATTAAAGAGAAATCGGATATTCAGGCGATCAATACCTTCGGCAAAAACCTTTCACAGCTTTTGGGTTCCCCTCCCGTCACGAAACGTGCGATTTTGGGAGCCGATCCCGCGTATCGGACGGGGTGTAAACTCGCCGTCGTCGATGAGAACGGTATGTATTTGGATCACGCCGTCATCTATCCGACACCGCCCCAAAGCGACTATGAGAAGAGTGCAAAGGTCGTGAAACAACTCGCTCAACGCTACGGATTCAATGCTGTCGCTATCGGGAACGGAACGGCTTCACGGGAGACGCAGGAGTTTTTTGCGAGGCTGAACCGTGATGAGGGATTGAAACTCGCCTATACCGTCGTCTCCGAAGCGGGGGCATCGGTTTACTCCGCCTCCAAAATTGCCCAAGAGGAGTATCCGCAGCTCGATGTGACGATACGGGGGGCAATCTCGATTGCTCAGCGTCTTCGTGATCCGATGGCGGCACTGGTGAAGATCGATCCCAAATCGCTTGGGGTTGGGCAGTATCAGCACGACGTCGATCAAAAGTTGTTAGAGAAGAAGCTGGGCGATGTCACCGAAGATTTGGTTAACCGCATCGGGGTCGATCCCAACAGTGCTTCTGTTTCACTCCTCTCCTATGTCGCAGGGGTGGGGGCAAAAGTCGCCAAATCGATAGTGGAGTACCGCGAGAAAAGCGGAGCGTTTAAAAGCAAACAAGAACTCCTCAAAGTCAAAGGGCTCGGAGCCAAAGCATACGAGCAGTGTGCAGGGTTTTTTCGGATACGGGAGGGGAAAAGTCTATTGGACAACACGGGGGTTCACCCTGAGAGCTATGAGGCGGCGAATACCCTTTTGAAACGCTACGATCTCTCATCGATCACCAAAGATCAGATTCCCCATATTGCGCAGGAGTTGGGAGTAGGGGAAGCGACGCTCGGCGACATCATCACAGAATTGCGTAAACCGGGCTTTGACCCCCGAGAGAGTTTACCGCCCATCATGTTTCGCTCCGATCTCACCGACATCAAAGAGTTACGTGAAGGGTCTATCGTCTCAGGGGTTGTTCGAAACATCGCCGATTTCGGGGCATTTGTGGACATCGGACTCAAAAATGACGGTTTGATCCATATTTCGCAGATGTCGGAGAAGAGGATTTCCCACCCGCTCGAAGTGCTCAGTGTCAATCAACAGCTCAGCCGTATCCGAGTCGTCGAGGTGGATGTTGCCAAAGGAAAAGTTGGGCTTAGTTTGAAAGAAATTATAATTTAATTTGTTTTTTTGTAATAAATTTAATGTCAATAGTATTAAAATCGTCACACGCAGAGATTTCCTGAAACAGTGCAGTTCCTTCTCTGCAATTTCTCTATAAAGGATTTACCATGTTGTTAACACGATTTGATCCGTTTAAAGAGTTGCGTTCATTAGAAAAACGCATTGGTGAAGCTTTCTCATCTGATTTATCAAAAGATGTGTTTTCGAGCTTCACCCCCGCCGTCAACACCAGAGAAGGGGAGTTTGCCTATCACATCGATGTCGATCTTCCGGGTGTTAAAAAAGATGACATTAGTGTGAAGGTCGAAAACGGCATTCTTACTCTCAAAGGGGAGAGAAAAGAGAAAAAAGAGGTCAAAAAAGAGGACTACTATCAGTGTGAAAGCAGTTTCGGCAGTTTTACACGCAGCTTTACTTTGCCCTCAAATGTGGATGCTGAAAATATCCATGCCGAAAACAAAGATGGTGTCTTAGAGGTTACCCTACCGAAAAAAGAGACCAAAGGCGAGTCGGTAAAACAGATCAAAGTGAAATAGAAGTGTCCTCCCTAGCATGGCTTTCTCACAAACTCGAAGATGGTCGGATCGCGTGCGAAGCGTGTTCTCAGCACTGCAAGCTTTCCGAAGGTGAATACGGCATCTGCGGTATCCGCAAAGTCGAAAACGGTGAGCTTTATCTCCTAACTTACGGCTTGGCCGCTGCGCTCAATATTGACCCTATTGAGAAAAAACCTATGTTTCATTTCCTCAGCGGATCGAGCGTCTTTTCGTTCGGTACCGTGGGGTGCAATTTTTCCTGCACGTTTTGTCAAAATGCCGATATTTCGCAATACCCAAAAGAACATCATCATGAAATCTTCGGACGCCCCCTCTCACCGAAAGATGCCGTAGCCTTGGCACTTGAACACGGATGCCAAAGCATTGCCTACACTTACAACGAGCCGGTCGTTTTTTTCGAGTATACCTATGACACGGCTCGTCTTGCTCATGAAGCGGGACTCAAAAACATCTACGTCACCAGCGGCTATGAGACCCACAAGGCGATTGATACGATAGCACCCTATCTGGACGGAATGAATATTGATATTAAGTCATATAGTCAGTCGTTTTACAAAAACATTTGCGGAGCATCGCTTAAGCCCGTGTTAGATACGATCGAATACGCCCACAAAAAAGGGATATGGATCGAGACGACGACCCTCCTGATCCCCGGGCTCAATGATTCGGAGGAGGAGATACGCACCATTGCAGAGTTTCAAGCTTCGCTTGATCCCTCGATGCCGTGGCATATCAGTGCGTTTCATCCGATGTACAAGATGACGAATTTCCCCCGAACCCCTGCTTCAACGCTTAGACGTGCCTATGAGATCGGAAAAGAAGCTGGGCTGAAATACGTCTATGTCGGAAATATCGATGATGAGTCACGTGAATCGACCTATTGCCCTCAGTGTCATAAACTAGTCATTGAGCGCCACGGTCATATCGGACAATACGTCACCAACCGCCTCGTAAATTTGAACAAGTGTCCCTATTGCTCTACCTCTATCGAAGGGGTTTGGAACTAGCATACGATCCGATTAGCAGCCATATTCCGCTGAGGAGGAAAAGAGTTCCAGCCCCTAGTAGATGGGTGAGTGAGAGTTGTGCAAATCCTAACATATCTCGCAATGCGGGGATCAATAACACCATTGCTAGTAGAGTTATCACCCCCGCGAACATATAAATGAGCATCGGATTTCGTTTCGTCCCAAAGCGGATGGTATCGGCAAAATCGCTGTTGGCAAGAACCAGAAGAAATAAATCAAACACTAAAGCAATGAAGAGAGTGCTTTGAACGGCATGGATACTCCATCCCTTTTGCATCAATACGAAATACCCGACCAGTAAGATAAGGGCAATTCCGGCACCTTGAATCATGGCGAAACCGATGTTATTGAGGCTAAACGGGGTTGCACTCAGCGGACGGGGCGGACGGTTCATACTATTTTTGGAAGCTCTCTCCGCTTCAAAAACAATAGCACATGCCGGATCGATCAAGATTTCGAGTAACACGATATGAAGCGGCATCAATACTATCGGCCAGTGGAGTAACGCGGGAATGAGAGTCAGGGCAATGATGGGGATATGAACGGCAAAGGTGAATCGAGTCGCTTTGATTATGTTATCATAGATCGCTCTACCTTGCTCTATCGCGGCGACAATGCTCGCAAAACTGTCATCCAGCAGAACAATATCCGCAGATTCACGTGCTACGTCGCTTCCTCTCTCCCCCATAGCGATCCCGACATCGGCGGCTTTGAGTGCAGGTGCATCGTTGACACCGTCACCGCTCATCCCTACGACATTACCGCTTTGTTGGAGCAAACGGACAAGGCGCAGTTTTTGATCACTCTGCATTCGAGCGCAGATGTCACTCTCTTGGAGACGCAGGAGCAGTGCTTGGTCATCCAATCGTGAAATTTCATCTCCGGTGATGACATTGGGTTGTTCGGTAAGGGCGACCGCTTTGGCAATAGAGCGTGCGGTTGAGGGATGATCCCCCGTGAGCATAAGAACCCGTATACCGGCATTTCGGCATTGAGCTATCGCATTTGGGACTTCGGGGCGGGGAGGGTCCATAAATCCGATAAGTCCCAAAAAAGTAAAATCAAAATCATGTTGGCTTTGCGGCCATATCGGCTCCTCTTCGTTGAGCGGTAACTCACCACTGGCAACCCCCAAAACCCGTAAACCGCGTGATGCCATCGACTCGACTTGCGATTGTACTTCTGCGCGTCTCATTTCACTGAGATGGCACAGATCGGCAACTGCTTCGGGAGAGCCTTTCGTAGCAAGGAGGTGGTGTGAGGGGTTAATATCAGAGTAAATTCGGGTCATCGCCATAATATCGGCGGAGAGGTCGTATTGAAACTGTGGGGTACACTCATCATGCAGATGATCGGTCCCCTCCAAGTGCGTGTGTCCAAACGATTGGATCGCTTTTTCCATAGGATCAAAGGGATCGGCGGGGGTAGCGAGCATAGCAAATTCGACTAACGGATAGTACGTTTCGCTCAATGTGTTCCCATCCAGAGTACGAAAGCTTTTTCCATCGACGATCAATTCGGCAATCTGCATCCGATTTTGGGTCAAGGTTCCGGTTTTATCCACGGCGAGAATCGTGATCGCCCCCAAAGATTCTACGGCGTTGACATGGCGGGTGAGGACATTGATCTTCGTAATACGCCAAGCCCCAAGCGCTAAAAAGACGGTCAGAATGATCGTTATCTCTTCGGGGAGGAGCGCCATAGAGAGGGCAATTCCGGAGAGGAGGCTTTCTAAAAAAGGGAGATCATTGAGCAACCAATTGATAAGAATCAGACCGCTTGCGACACCTATGGCGATGAGGCTTATAATTCGGATGAGTGAACGGGAAGCTTTCTGTAAACCCGATACACTCTCATCACTCTGGCTGATCGACTCCCCTATTCGTCCGATTGCGGTTGCTATCCCTACCGCTTGAACCCGTGCGATGGCAAATCCTTTGGTCACAACGGTGCTGGCAAACAATGGCTCATTGAGTGTTTTGTTCACGGGTACCGATTCTCCGCTCAAAAGCGACTCATCAACCGATACTTGTCCCTCAATCAGCAACGCATCGGCGGCGATACGGTCTCCCTCGTGCAGAACAATCAAATCACCTTGAACCACATCCCGACCGGGGATACGAATCTCTACATCGTCTCGAATCACTAACGCTCGCGGTGCAGAGAGATCCCGCAGCGATTCGAGGGCGCGTTGAGTTTTGTGTTCTTGAAACAGTGTCATTCCAATCACCGCAAAAACAAATGAGAGGATGAATAGTGCTTCTGCCGTGTCGCCCAAGACCAAATAGATTGCTCCGGCGACCGTCAACATCAAAAACATCGGCTCTTTGACGACATCTATCAAAATTCGGTAGAACTTTTTAGGTTCTGTTTCGGGTAGGACATTGGAACCGTATTGCAGCCGATTAGCGGCAACTTCATCACTTGTTAGTCCGATCAATCCAGCTTCTTTGTTCATTACTATCCATTCTCACAGCAAAATAGGGTTGATTGAAAAAGAGGTTCATACCTATCTGATAAATGATAGCAGAATAATAAAAATCTTGGATAAAATAAAGGTTGATCATTTTCATTAAAACAAACAAAAATGGATAATTAAAAATGAAAATAACAACCCCCTCAGAACTATTTTCAGCATACGATTCCTCAGAAGAGGGGTTAAGTGATGAAGAGGCGGCAAAAAGAGAACTTCGGCACGGTCGTAATACCCTTCCTACCATCCCAACTGCTCCGTGGTACACAAAATTAGCTGAGCAATTCACCCATTTTTTTGCCCTGTTGTTGTGGGCTGCCGCTGTTATTAGTTTTGTGATCGCCCATATCGACCCCGCTTCCAATATGCTCCCTATCGGGTGGGCAATCGTTATCGTCATTGTCCTAAACGGTGGATTCGGTTTTTATCAGGAGTATCGAACTGAGAAAAGCTTGGAGGCATTGCGAAATATGCTCCCGCTCAAAGTGAGTGTGCGTAGAGCGGGAGCAGAGCGGGTGATTGTTGCCGAAGAGCTGGTAGCGGGTGACATCGTTATCTTGCATGAGGGGGACAAAGTACCCGCCGATATGTATCTGATCCATGCCCTCGATGTATGGGTCAATGAGAGTGCCCTGAGCGGTGAGAGCGAGCTTGTCTCCGCCGATGTGATTGGGAGCGATCATCCCAAAAATATCCTCTATTCCGGGACGTATGTGGTCAAAGGGGAAGCACAAGGTTTAGTTTACGCGACGGGAAAAGAGAGCCGATACGGAACCATTGCCGCATTGACACAGCGTGTGGATGCAGGGGAGAGTCACCTGAACAAAGAGATAGCCCATATCTCAAAAGTGGTCGCATTAACCTCTACGGTGATTGCGGGGAGTCTGATCGCTTTGTCGGGATTGGGTGAGAATGAGATTTGGAAAACCTTTTTGTTTGCCCTCGGTGTTCTGGTCGCGCTGATCCCTGAGGGGCTTTTACCGACGGTGACGCTGGCATTGGCATTCGGCGCTCAGCGGATGGCATCAAAGGGGTTTTTGGTCAACGGACTCTCCGTGATTGAGAATCTTGGGGCGATAACCGTGATCGCTACCGATAAAACAGGAACCATCACCCAAAATAAAATGGAGGTAGCCGCATGGGATGAGGAGACTACCGCTGATCCCTCGTCAGCGCTTCTCGATGGGGCACTGTTGTGCAACTTCTCAGACGGAACGAACGGCGATCCGGTAGAGCAGGCTCTCTATACGTTTGCACAGCGTTACACCGATGTTGTCGATATGCGCACTAAGCGACCAATGGTGAATCAGTATTTGTTTGATTACCACCTCAAGCGGATGTCTACCGTACACACGTCGGAGGATGGGTTTCTGATTCTTTGTAAAGGGGCGCCCGAAGTTATCCTTGGACTATGTAATGAGGTTATCACGGTAGAGGGTAAAAAAGTGATTGATGAGGGTGAACATCAAAAACTGATCGATAAACATGATGCTTTGGCATCAAAAGGGTATCGGGTTATCGGCTTTGCTTCGCGCACTTGCGCAACGGCTCCCTCATCGCGGGAAGAGGCGGAAAAAGGGCTTACCTTTATAGGGTATATCGCGATGGTCGATCCGTTGCGCGATGATATTACCCAATCCGTCGCGTTGTGTCATAAAGCGGGTATTCGGGTTATCATGGTTACGGGAGATCACCCTCTGACCGCAGGTGCTATTGGGATGAGTGCCGGAATTATCAAATCGATCAGTGAGGTGACGAGCGGTGAGCATCTCGATACTCTACCGCGCTCGGCACTCAAACGTCTGTTGCGTCACAACCACGTATTCGCACGGGTTTCACCGGAACAAAAACTTTCACTGGTTACTATCCTCAAAGAGATGGGGGAAACGGTCGCCGTAACGGGGGATGGGGTCAACGATGCCCCCGCGCTTAAAATGGCGGATGTCGGTATCGCTATGGGTTCAGGCACCGATGTTGCCAAACAATCCGCCGATGCCGTGCTGATGGACGATCATTTTGCCACCATCGTAAAAGGGATCGAAGAGGGGAGAAGCGTGTATGAAAACATCCGCCGTTTTATCACCTATATGCTCGCCAGCAACCTCCCCGAGGCGATACCGTATGTCGCCTTTTTCGCGTTCGGGCTCCCTTTGGCACTTCCGGTTCCTCTGGTGTTGGCGATTGATCTGGGGACGGATATTATTCCGGGGATGGCTCTGGGGGCGGAACTGCCTCATAAGGGGTTAATGAATCTACCTCCCCGAAGCCGCAAAGAGCATATTTTGACCAAAGAGGTCTATTTTAGAGCCTTCGGATTTTTGGGACTTCTCAGCGGCGTGATGTCGATGGGGCTGTTTTGGTTTTATCTTAATGCGCACGGATGGAGAGGGGAGACGTTGTCATGGAGCGATCCGCTCTATCTCCAAGCCGCGACGTTGACTTTTGCCGCCATCGTTTTTGCCCAAATCGGTAACGGGCTTTCATGCCGAAGTCAAAGAGAATCGCTCTTTAGCATCGGGTTATGGAGCAACCGTTTTTACTGGATGGGTGTTGCGGCAGAGCTTGGAGTGCTAGCTCTTTTGATTTTCGTGACGCCACTGAGTGCAATATTCGGCACCGAATCTTTCGATCCAAACTATTGGTGGGCGGTTGTCGCAGTCGCCCTCATCGTATTAATCGCCGAAGAGATTCGTAAATGGGTCATTCGTACCGATTTTCATAAAAATTTCCCTATGCGTTGACGATAGTTCGAGCCGTGGGGTTTGCTCTTAACCTTTCTATAGGGATCGGTTTTCCCGATTTTTCACAAATACCGTAGGTACCAAGAGCTATCCGATTCAGCGCGGCATTGATCTCTTCCACTTCGTTTTCAAGTTTTTCGAGTAGCGTATGGTCGGTGTTATTTTCGATTTCAATCTCAGCCATATCTATGATTTCATCAATCTCACCATCCATTCCGATGCTGTTGATTTCCACTTTGATGAGGGCGATATTCCGTTCGATTTTTGTTTTTTCCGCCGTGAGGATTGCTTCGAATTTTTTGAGATCCAGAGTATCTAGTGTACTCATGATATGCCCCTTTTAGAAAATTTGACTAAGTAAGAGGGTATCTACCCTAACTTCATTACCGCCTAACTCAAAAATGTGAGAGCAGATCCTCTATCGGACATTTGACGAGATCAGCATCTATGTTTTTTGCTAACGCTTTTTGCGCTCGATCCGAAAGGAGTGAAGTAAGCTCTTTGTGATGTTTGATCGGGAATGCGAGATAGGCGGATGCAGGTTGTGAGGTCGTTAAAACCTTAGAAATATCGTCTGCAATTTTACGCACTAAATGGTGGGTCGCTTCCTGTTCAGCCCCGTGATCTTCAGTATTACCCTGGACGAATTGACCCTGTGCATCACTGAGCTTATCCTGCACTTTTTGGTGTCCTTCAATATAATTTATATCGGTTTGAAGTTCCAAATGATAGCGATTGGTCGCGGTAATCATTTGTACTTTATAACTTTTCAGTTCACCCATGTCTGCTACTATAATCAACTTACCGTTATGTTCCATTGGCGCTCTCCTAATTGTTTTGATGCGTTTAAAATAATTGGATTTAATGTTACTCCTTTAATCTTAAAGAAAAGATTACAGGATTAATATAGAATTACTTTATAATAGCGCCACGAAATGAAACGAGGAAGAGATACAACCATGAGTGAACGATTTAATCAAGCCGCACAAGAATGGGACAAAGGGGATATGCGTCAAAACATCGCCCATGCGGTATTTCAAACCATTAGCAGTCGAATCGCGTTATTAAACACGATGAGTGTGATGGATTTCGGTGCGGGGACGGGATTGCTCAGTTTTAAAATCGCTCCGATGGTTAAGCGTGTCGTCGGGGTCGATCTCTCTGAGAAGATGCTGGAGCAACTCGCTTCCAAAAACACGCCGCAAGTTCAGGTAAAGCCTTTGTATCATGACATTCTCTCCGAACCTTTGGAAGAGCAGTTTCACGGTATCGTCAGCTCGATGGCGATCCATCATGTTCCTGACACGGCGGAGCTTTTCAAAGCGTTTTATGCCCATCTCAAACGGGACGGATTTATCGCCATCGCCGATCTCGAAGCGGAAGACGGAACCTTCCACTCTCACGGCAACGAGGGAGTGTATCATTTTGGATTTGAACGTGATGCTTTGCGTGAAACGATCGAAAAAGCGGGATTTGCCAATGTCCGCTTCCATCATGCGTACACCGTTGATCGAGAAGATCAAAACTATCCTATTTTTTTGGTAACGGCGCATAAGTATTGATTATTTGAGGGTAATTCACAACAGTGTGGCATTTTTAGTTTATTTATGCTACATTGTAAAAAAAGTAAATGGGGATTTGTGATGCAAATACCTAAAAAATTTCTTTTAAATAAAAAAGCATTTGCTATTTTATTGATACTGTTTGGTTTTTTTGGGCTCATAGTAATGCTCATGCAATACAAAAACCAAATGGCAGACAATAAAGATGCTATCTTGCAAAATGATCACGCCCATATTTTAGGCCTCGTTAACCTCAAAACATGGAATGATTTTTACGGCGGAGTTTATGTTGTAAAACGACCGGATGTCCAAGAATCTTTGGTTGATGATATATCGATTCGTTGTGATTATAATCAAACCCTCATTCGTATCAATCACGCTTGGATGCTTCGTCAACTTTCCGAACGTAATCGCTGTACAAACTACCGTTTCAGAATCAGTTCTCTTCATCCGAAAAATCCGATAAACCGAGCCAATGGATTCGAAACACGTGCGCTGCGTTATATGGAAAACAACCCTGAATCGACTTTTTATTATGAATTTGACGACAAACATAAAAAACTCTATTATTTAGAGCCTCTGACAACCTCCTCAAAATGTTTACAGTGCCATAACGATGAAAAAGTAGGTGGTGTACGAGGGGGAATTTCGATTGTTCACAATGTCGAATTGTTTTATAAAGAGCGCGAAATTCTGTTTCAGCAAACAGCGGTAGTTGCAGTCATTTTTGTCGGAATGCTTTATTTGATCTATAAAATGTACGCTTTGCTCCTTCACCGTAATGGAGAGTTAACACGGATGAATGAAACGTTGGAAGAAAAAGTAGACGAGCGTACGAGGGAACTGGATTCTAAAAACCGATATTTACAAACTATTTTGGATAACAGCCCAAATATTATCATTATCACGGACGGAGAACATTTACTCAAAGCCAACGGCAGTTTTTTCACTATTTTTCATTATGAGACGCTGGAAGCTTTCAGGGCGGAGCACGATTGTATCTGCGATTTTTTTGAAAAAGTGGATGAACTCGAATATCTGCATGATAAAAAAATAGAGGGGTTACTTTGGCCGTATTACCTCATAAGCCATCCTGAAATCCAACATAAAGTACAAATGACGATTGATGAACAGATAGTCTATTTTTCCATTAATGCCCGCTGTCTTGAGGGGACATGCTCTAATGTATTGGTCGAGTTATCGGATATTACCGAGGTAGAACTACAGAAAAAGAGTTTTGAAAAACTGGCAAAAATCGATACTTTGACGGGTTTGATAAACCGATTCCAATTTGATGTACTCTATGCACATGCTATCCAAAATGCCAAACGTTATCATGAACCGCTCGCTTTGATTATGTTTGATATTGATTTTTTCAAAAATATTAATGACCGCTTCGGGCATGACATTGGAGATCACACCTTGCAACACGTCGCTCATACGATTACTCAGCGTCTCCGTTCATCCGATATTTTTGCACGCTGGGGGGGCGAAGAGTTTATGATTTTGCTCCCCAAAAATGACTTTGATGAAGCGATGACACTCGCCGAAGATTTGCGATGTGCCATTGAGAATGCACTTTTTGACACCATAGGAAATATTACGATCAGTTTCGGGGTCGCCGTGATGCAAGAGGGAGATGATGAAGCTTTGTTGCTCAAACGCGCCGATCAAGCGCTTTATATGGCGAAAGAGAAGGGGCGAAATCGCGTGGAGTTTTGTCTCTAAAGGGCGATCTCGCACACTTCTTGCATTAGTATAGGTACTTCAGCTTTAGGAGTCCCCTATGGTTAGCCGCTCTAAGATCAAAGAATTGATGAACGAAAGTGCCTGTTCGCACTCTAAAGATAAAAAACCCGGAGAGGGATGCGATAAGCCAAAACCGGGACTCGCGGCAGGGGGATGTGCCTTTGACGGTGCTCAAATCTCACTTTTCCCTTATGCCGATGCCGTACACCTCGTCCACGGGCCTCAAACGTGTTTGGGTGCCTCGTGGGAGACCCGTGAGACAAAAACGTCGTACACGGGACGTGATCATACGCAGATGGGCTTTACGACGGGGATCAATACCAACGATGTCATCTTCGGCGGCGACAAGCGTCTGAGTGAATCGATCGATTACATTATGGAGCATTATAAACCCGAAGCGATTTTCGTCTATTCGACGTGTGTTACGGCGCTTGTAGGGGATGACATAGATATGACCTGTAAACTTGCGAGCGAGAAACACGGAGTTCCTATCGTTCCCGTACATGCGGCGGGATTTGTGGGGAGCAAAAATCTCGGCTCACGCCTTGCGGGTGAAGCGGTACTGGAGCATCTAATCGGGACGAAAGAACCCGAACTTACTACCCCCTACGACATCAATCTTATCGGCGATTACAACGTAACGGGAGATATGTGGCAGTATCTCCCCATTTTTGAGAAGATCGGAATCCGAATCCTCAGTTCCATGAGCGGAGACGGTCGGGTAGGGGACATTCGATGTGCCCACCGCGCCAAACTCAACGTCATAGTCTGCGCCAAATCGCTCATCACGTTGACGAGAAAGATGCAAGAGAGCTACGGTATCCCGTGGATCTCGGTCTCATTTTACGGCAAACGCGATACTACCTTTGCGATACGGGAGATTGTGAACGCATTGGGCGATCCTGCACTTATCGCACGCGCCGAAGAGGTGATCGCGGAAGAAGAGGCGGCATTGGAAGAAAAAATCGCCCCCTATAAGGCACTTTTTGCAGGCAAAAAAGCGGTACTCAACACGGGGGGAAACAAAGCGTGGTCGATCGCATCGGGGTTGCAGGATTTGGGGATCGAGGTGGTCGCGACGAGTATCGCCAAATCGACGCAGGATGACATCGATAAAGCGCGCGAATATCTCGGAGAAAACGGTGTATTGATGAAAAAGCCCGCCTCAGAGCAGGGGAAAATCATCGATCAGACGGGTGCGCATATCCTCCTCGCGGGAGGTCGAAGCCTCTACACCGCCATCAAGAAAAAAATCTCGTTTATCGATGTCAATCAGGAGAAAAAGACGAGTTACGGCGGATACAACGGATTGCTGAATCTTGCGCAGGATTTAAAATACGCATTCCGCAATCCCGTTTTTGCCAATGTCGGCAAAGCGGCACCGTGGGAGAGTGCCGTCGATTAAAACTTGGCGTGCGGAATCGGATAGTGCTCGATAACGTAATCGATGTCTTTGTCCCCGCGTCCGCTCAGATTGACCAAGATGGTTTGATCGCTAGAGAGCGTTTTAGCCAGTTTCATAGCAAAAGCAACCGCGTGAGCCGATTCAAGAGCCGGAATGATCCCCTCAAGCTGAGAAAGGGCATAGAACGCTTCGACCGCTTCATCATCGTTGCAGAGCCCTACGTTGCTTCTGCCGATCTCTTTGAGATAGGCGTGTTCAGGTCCGACCGATGGATAGTCGATACCTGATCCGATCGAGTGGACAGGGGCAGGGTTTCCTTCGGCATCTTTGAGCATGATAGAGTTAAATCCATGCATAATACCCTCTTCACCGTACGTCAGAGTTGCGGCATGATCTCCGAGTTTTTCCCCTTTTCCGAGAGGTTCGACCCCATAGAGTTTGACACTAGGTTCATCGATAAATGCCGAGAAAAGCCCCATCGCATTTGAACCGCCCCCTACACAGGCAACGACGTTATCGGGGAGTTTTCCTTCGTGTTCCATAAACTGCTCTTTGGATTCAAAGCCGATGACCGATTGAAAATCGCGTACCATCATCGGAAACGGATGGGGACCGACGACCGATCCGATGCAGTAGATCGCAGTTTCCGGATCTTGAACATACGCGTCAAATGCCGAATCAACCGCCTCTTTGAGGGTTTTGAGACCGTGTGTCGCGGGGACGACTTTGGCTCCCAAGATTTTCATCCGTACGACGTTGGGATGCTCTTTGGCAATATCGACTTCCCCCATGTGGATTTCACATTCCAGACCGAAGTATGCCGCTGCGGTAGCAAGTGCAACTCCGTGCTGACCTGCACCGGTTTCGGCGATCACTTTTTTCTTACCCAAATGTTTTGCGAGGATGACTTCCGCCATGCAGTGGTTGAGCTTGTGCGCTCCGGTGTGATTGAGGTCTTCACGTTTGAGATAGATTTTGGCACCGCCGCAATGACGTGTAAGATTTTGTGCAAAAGTGATCGGTGTAGGACGTCCTTGAAAATGTTTTCGGACATATTTGAGTTCATTGATAAATTCAGGAGAATTTTTTAATTCTTGATAGGCTTGTGTGATTTCGGCGAAAGGTTTTTCGAGAACCGGAGGGATAAATGATCCTCCAAATTTTCCAAAATATCCGTTTTCGTCAGGATGGGATTCAAGATAAGAAGCATTCATTGGAATTCCTATTTAGTATGGTTTGGTTGATTATACGAAAAAAATGGTAATTTACTTTTGATGTTTATTATCAATCATCACTTTGGCGTACCCATGTTTGAGAACGTCCCAGCAGTGAGAACCCGATATACCCTCGCACGACGAGTTTTGCACCGTTTTCTTCGAGGCGCATTTTACAGCTGTACTCTTTGCCGTTATCGGGATCGAGAATTTTGCCTCCGTCCCATTCATCGCCGTCTTTTTTCATATTTCGGATGATGCTCATCCCTTTAATTTTCTGATCTTTGCGATCATCGGTACATTTGCTGCAAATACGTTCAGGATGATCGACGGGCATACCGCGCAGTACTTTTCCGCTGAGTGTTCCGTCATTGCTTCGGGTGATCTGAATGAGGGATTTGGGCTGATGGGTCGTATCATCGATAGTGAGCCATACCCCTACGGGGGTCGATTCGGCAAATGCCATTGTGCTTACTAATAGTGTACCAAATAGCAGTGTTTTACAGGTATGTTTGATCATATAATTTTCTTTCATGATTGTATTATTTGCGTAAATACTGAAGAT
>NZ_DASUIQ010000030.1:0-2696 GCF_036279695.1 Sulfuricurvum sp. | reverse complement strand
TGCTTATGATCGCCGAGGTCTATATGGTACAGGGGTGGTATTGCGCCTATCTCTGCCCCTATGGAGCAACGTGCGCGATCCTCCCGATCGAAGATCGCCTCACCTACCGTTTTGATGATCCGAACATTAACTGTACCGAGTGCGAAGGGTGTGTCACAATCTGCCCCATCCCTAATCTCGACATCCGTAATGGTTTTGACATCCGCTGTATCCAGTGCGGGCTGTGTGAAGAAGCGTGCGAAAAAGTATTTGCCAAATGCACCCGTCCATCACTAATTCACCCTGAAAAAAGATCGATTTTGCGCGCAGGTGGGAGAAGTATGGGGATAGCGGTCGCTATTATCCTCATCATACTACTCACCACAGCAGGGGTTGTCACCCTTTTGGATGAGGAGCGGTTGGAGTCGTGTCGGTTGGAAAATAGAGCGTTATATTAGAAAATTACCATTTCCCCTCAATCGATAAAAGTACCTGTGGTTTTGTGCGCTCTTTATCCACTTGAGTTTGGGTGATAGCTCCCCCTGCATCGTACAAACGTGACGTTGTCTCTACCGTTGAAGCGGTGATATTTTTTACGTTAAACTGCAATTTAAACATTTTATTGAGCCGTTTATTGGCATAGAGATCGAGCGTACCGTACCCTTTTTGTGATTGGGATATGAAATACTCCTGCGGATCATCGTATCCGCCGACGTAGCGATACGCCGCGCCATAGGTGATTTCAGAGCCTTTTAGCGTGTGATCGAAACCGAGGTTACAGGTAAAATTCGGTGTTTGTAAAAGCTCTCTTTTGACTCCGGTTAGAGTGTTCGTAATCGATGAGTCTTGCAGCGTTGCATTGGCAAAAACTCCGAACCCTGTGATGTACTCTTTGAGTGATTTTTTGACCTCTAATTCAAGACCCCACAACGACCCCTCTCCTGCATTTTCAGGGGTTTGCTCATAGCGTCCCGATACGGAGTTAAAACGGATCGCATTTTCGATTTTATCATTGATGGTTCGATAAAACCCGCCGATACTTGCTAAACCTTTATCCTCAAAAAAGTGCTCAAACCGAAGCTCATAACTCAACGCTTTCTCTTCGTTCAAATTCGGATTTCCGATCACATCGGGACGATGGATGCTGTTTTCATCGAGGGTGCTGTTGGTACTCGCCGATAGTTGGTTGAGTCTTGGGAGACGGACGGTTTTAGCGACACTCGCACGGATATTGTCTTTTGGTGTCACCTGAAACAGTGCGTGTAGAGATGGCGCGAAGTAACCCAGATTCGACGTTGCACCATAGTCTCTATTTAATGTTTCATAGCGGAGTCCGGGGGTAATAACGATCCCCTCATTCAATGTATATTCGTCTTGGATATAGAGGGAGAGTTTGTCCTCTTTCATCTGGATTTTATCGTTCGCCGAAGTGACATCTACCCCGTTTAAAATCCTTGTAGTTTCATCGATCTGATCGCTTCGTTTGAGTTCAAATCCGCCTTTCATGAAATGATCATCTCGAAGTGCCGTATAATCCCCCTGAAGACCGTAAAACCGACTCAATACATAATCGTGCTCTTTACGATTGGTAGCAGAAGGGGTCGATAATGACTCCAAATCGCCGTTCTCTTCGAACGAGTGGATTTTTGCTTTCCACTCAAAAATATCATCTCCGAATCGGTGCTCCGCCCCCAAAGCCGACCAAAGCATCGTGTTGGTCGCATCGTCATGACTTCGGTAACGGTTCGTTGGTGCGGCTGAGCCCTCGGTCATAGTCGTCGAAGTGATCGTGTCACTATTATGATTAAACGTCACCGACCCGTCATAGAGTATTTTAAGGCGTGAGGAGGGGGTGAAGTTAAGCTTTGCGCGCACACCCACGGAGCGATTTTTGCTCCGATCATCACGCTCTTCATCGGTATCCAATGCTGTTTTATCGGTTAAGATGTCGGTCCGATCTTCTTTGATATTGTTAGATGCGTTCAGATTTACCAAATACGAAACGTTATCGAGCTTCCCTTCTCGTTGCACATACGCGGTTTCGCTCAGATCCTCACCGTACGCACCGAGTGTCACTTTTGCAGAGGTTCGCCCCTCCGCCTTCGGTTTTTTGAGAACAACGTTGACGATTCCCCCCATCGATTCGGCAGTGTACTCCGCCGAGCCATTCGTCATCACCTCGATCCGCTCGATCATATCGGGTGAAATCTGCTCCAGTGGACTAACTCGCTTACTCGTTCCGGTCGAGGTTGCTTCACCGTCGATCATCACTACCGTGTATCCCTTACCCGGTGCACTGGCGGGTCCTTTGCCATTTGGGATCGTTACTCCGGGGGTGCGTCGGAGGATCTCTAACGCATTCGAATCGCCATACTGGGTCAACTCTTCTGCTTTAATAATCCGTTTCGCGATAGAGTTATCCCGTCGCTCATCGATAGCCGTATAATCCTCCGCAATTTGGATTTTTTCCAAGGTAACAATCTCTTGCGCGCACACACTGCTTATCATAGCGGTAGCCGCAAGAATAGTTCGATAATTCATCATTCTGTCCTGCTTATTTTTGTTTGTCGGTGACGATATAGAGCTGTTCATGCCCGAGTCGTTTGAGAACATCCATCACACCTACAAAGTTTTGAAATGCCGCATCTTTATCGCTATAGAGTACGACGGTCATCTCTTTACCCCCTGCAATAACCCGTTGTTCAAAATCAGCCAAG
>NZ_DASUIQ010000029.1:0-2136 GCF_036279695.1 Sulfuricurvum sp. | reverse complement strand
TTACAGTCAGGACATTTAATAAGAGCCATAAAAAACCTTTTTTGTTATTGTAGCTTGACAATGTTATAAATACGTTAAGTGAAAAGAGGACAAAAATAAGAGAGAAAAAGTCCCCTGATTAGGGGAACTTTAGAGGTCTGTTAAATTAAAGCGATAGCATCAATCTCAACAAGTGCATTTTTTGGCAATGTTTTCACAGCCACGGTAGAGCGTGAGGGCTTGTGATTACCGAATGCATCTGCATAAATTGCATTAACCGCCGCAAAATCATCCATATCTGCCAAAAAGATCGTCGTTTTGATCACTTTATCAAACGAACTTCCGGCTTCTTCCAAAACTGCTTTGAGATTTGAGATCACTTGAGCGCATTGTGCACTCACATCCCCATCGACCATCTCACCAGCGGGGGTGAGTGCGATTTGACCGGAGGTAAATACCATACCGTTCGCAATCATCGCTTGCGAATACGGTCCGATAGCCGCTGGGGCATTAGGAGTTTGTACATTTTTAATCATCTTTAGTTTCCTTTATTTTTTTGCTTTACGGAGTGCATCATCCAAAATCGATTGATAATCCTCGCTCGGCCAATATCCCGGGATTGAATGAATCACTTTTCCCTCACCATCGATAAAATAGCTCATGGGAACCATTTTAGCGCTCAGATTTTTAGGGTAAACACTTTTATCACGCGTTACATGGACAGGGATAAAGCGGGTATTGATTTTTGAAATTATCGCATCATCGCTCAGCGTGGTTGCTTCCAGTTTTCGACACCATCGGCATTGTTCTGTTGTAATAATCACCAACATAGGTTTGGACTCTTTTTTCGCTTTAGCTTGCGCTTGCTCATACGTATCACTCCACGCAATATCGTTCGCAAACAGATTAGCCATCAAAAGCACTAATAACGCTAATTTTTTCATTTAAACCCTTTTTTGAAAAACGGAATTTTACCGAAAATTATGAATCAACTTTGTAAAAACAGCATAAAGATTTTCGACTTCGGCAATCGAAGTACGCTCATTCGGAGCATGTATCGTATCGTTGATAACACCGAATTCGATCACATCGATCCCGTATGCGGCAACAAATCGGGCATCCGACGTCCCCCCCGCAGTCGAATTTTTAGGGGTAATTTTACATACCTCTTGAATCGCATCCGACAAAGTCCGAACAATCAGGGTATCCGCATCGGTGACAAACGGATAGGCCGATTGATCTAAACTGAGTGTATAGTCCATCCCGCAAAGCTGTGAATCAATAAATGTTCTAATACTTTCTTGATCGGTTCGGGTGGAATTTCGGACATTAAACATCATCTTCAATTTTCCGGGGGAAACATTGGTCGTCTCGATCCCTGCACGTATATCGGTAATAACCAGTTGGCTCGGAGCGAAATACTCATCCCCCTCATCCAAAAAAGCACCCGCGATCGTAGAGAGTACGGGGGCTATTTGATGGACAGGATTGATCGCTTTTTCTGGATAAGCAGCATGCCCTTGTTTCCCGATGATTTCGATTACACCGTTGATCGAGCCTCGTCGTCCCACTTTGATCGCATCTCCGAATCTCTCTTCGCATGTCGGCTCGGCCACGACTACGGCATCAGGGAGGAGATTATGCTCTTTGAGGTAGGCTAGTACTTCTACCGTACCGAATTTCGCCGGTCCCTCCTCATCGGAGGTGAGCAAAATGGATAAGGTTCCCTCGTACTCTTTTGCCTCTTTTAGCGCTTGGGTAAATGCCGCCACACCACTTTTCATATCCTGAGCACCGCGGGCATAGATAAATCCGTCCTTTTCGGTCGCAACGAACGGATCACTATTCCACCCCTCCCCTGCGGGGACGACATCGACATGTCCGGCGAAACAGAGATGTTTTCCCTCTCCGAAACAACGGTAGGCAAAGAGATTTTTTACCCCTTCACGATCAATGCGGACAGTGGTGAACCCTTCCAAATAATCTTCAAGAAAATCAAATATACCACCATCTTCGGGGGTAACACTCGGTGATTCCAAAAGCTGTTTAAATAACTCAATAACGTTCAATGTCAATCCTCTTTTAACTGCGTCTCATATTCCAGACGCAAACCGTTCGGTGTCATTATAAAACCTTGCAGTTTGATTTTGCCTTGTG
>NZ_DASUIQ010000028.1:0-16067 GCF_036279695.1 Sulfuricurvum sp. | reverse complement strand
GGAGGACCTTCCATCGTTGCGAGATACATAGCGGATCGAATGCATTGGAAACAAAACAACGTCATTATAGCCTTGGATTTTATGATCGTTATCGCGGCAGGGATCGCTTTTGCTAAAGTAGAAAGTGCCCTTTTGAGTTTGATCGTTGTCTATGCAACGGCTCAAGGATTAAATACCGTCCTATCGGGCAGACCTTCCAAAAAAGTGGTTCATATCTTTTCCAAAAATGCAAAACTGTTACGTCAGCATATTATTGCGGCGTTGGGAAAAAACGAGGTCGTTTTCGAAGGAGTTAGTGAGACCGAACAGCTCCTTATCCTCATTATTGATAACACTCAGATACGTGTTGTACGGGAGATTGTCAAAGAGCATGATAAAGAAGGGTTTATGGTCGTCATCGAAGCATCTGAATTGCATTAAATTCACACACAGCATAAGCTGTGGTGTTACCCCATTGGTAAATTTTGGTAATTCGTGATTTAAGAGAGATGATATGAAGGAGAATCAACGATTAGATATCCAATGGAGCAACAACACAACTTACAGTGTTGGAAGATGAGGCGAAACGCCTCAACCTCATCATAATTAAAAAGCTAAATTGAGCGCAACACGCAAATCGGTATGATCGGTAGAAGCATTTCCAGCCGTATCGTCATTATCTACAGACAATAAAGTGACACCGCCATCAAGTCCCTTCATCCCGAAAAGTGATTTATAATCGACGGATGCTTCGATAGCATCAGTATCGTTAAATGCATTCGGCTTGTAAATTAATAATCCCTGTGTGGGACCACCAGAGTATTTTCCGTCACGACTAAAATGGAGATATTTTAGTTCTGATTTCAAACCCTCTACCCCAACCGATGCAAAGTCATATTCCGCACCGATCAAATAAGAGTTTGTCCCCCCTGTAAACGATGACGTATCGGTGTAACCGAAATGAGGTGACTGATAGCGGGCACGAACCCATGAAGGATTTCCCCCCACAGGTGCAACAAATCCGCCGCGAGCAGCGTTCTCGTCTTCCCCTTTGGTGTTAGCATACGCTAAAGTAACGGTAGCGCCTTTGTACGAACCGCCGATTTTAGCTTCGGTATGCTCCGCATCGATATTTTTGATGTTAAGGGCAATCAAAGCCGGATCGATATGTTTATCCAACGTCTCTTTCGTCCCGCCGATTGCACTTTGGGTCGCCCACTGTGCACCGGCAAATACGCCGACATCACCCACTTTGGTGCTGTAATCGATCTGCAAATGAGGCATATCCATGATGTCCCAGACTCGCGTGAACCATCCTTGCAGCACCACTCCCGGAATTCCGGTATAGATACCTCCGACAACGCTCGCTCCGGCATTATCTTTTTCGGTAGATAGAAGCCCGTCTCCATCCGCCAATCCTTGGAACGCAGAAGCACGTGAGATACTCACAAAATCAGAGGCTTTGATACCCGATGACGATCCTGCAAAACTGTTGCTTTGGATCATGTCCGGTCCGCTCATTTTAGAGGCATGTGCTGCGATCAACGTGGTATTCGGAATATTCACATTGACGATTTGCAGCGCTTCAAAGGTATTCGGTACGACATAAATATCGTGTGATGAAGCAGAGGGCGCATCAATCTGCATACGTCCGACTTGTACAAAGGTTTTACCGAATGCCGCTTTCAGATACGCTTCACCTAATACCGCGTAACTCTCAGCAAGTGTTCCGTATACGCTATTCGTATTCGTCCCGCCGATTTGAGTATTTTGGAAATAGATCGAATCCACTTTATTCGCGTTATCGGAGTTCAATCCCATACCGCTTACTGAGTACAACGACGCTTTAGCCTGAACTCCATACAGCGGTGCCGTTTCATAGGAGAGTCTAAATCCTGCAGCCGCAGCATAACGGTCTTCAAATGCACCGTTCGACTCAAAATCAGAATGCGTATAAAGAGCGCGCACTCCACCGGTAAATTTCCCCTCGCTCAAAGCAGAAGATAGATTATCGGCTGCAAATGAAGCGGAACTCATGAGGAGCAAAGCTCCTGCTAAACTTAAACGGGTACCCATTAATAAATCCCCGACTTACCGGGAGCAAGAATCCCTTTAGGATCAAGTGCCCGTTTGATTTTTTGGAATACACTACGGATTTCAGGTCCGTACGTTTCAGCAACCAGATCCATAAATCCGCTGCTTGTACGGTATACACCATATCCTTGTGCTGCAAACTCATGTACCAATTCGGCATAACAATCGTGTGCCCGTTTCATCTCTTCCGGATCATTTCGGTTGTACAACAAATCGATAATATGGTGCATATCGCGCCATCCGACGATGAACTCAGCCACATAATCGAATCCGTATTTGTTCATAATCTTTTTAGCCAAAGCCGATTGGTTCAGAGTATGTTTTCCTTCCGCAGGAGAAACCGGTGCGAACCACATACTTCCTCCGCCGCCTCTCCAGTTGTAGAGACCAAATTCTTGGAGCGTCATGTATCCTCGCATCAAGTCTGCACGATATTTAAATACCGGATCGTTACCCATCTCTTTCGAAGTCAAAAATTTATGGTTTTTAAAGTTCGCATTGACAACCGACTGGATAATATTCCAGTTTAATTCATTGCCCTCAGGGGTACCATAAAGACCTGCATAAACGTTCCACGATCCCATTCCGGTATCTTTTTTGATTTTTTCGATTTCAGCTTCAGTAATAGCACGGTTTCCGTCTACATAATCGGCACGACTGACAACGCCCGCGGCTTCATAAAGTGTACTAGCGATCGTAAACGCATTCGGAATGATATTCGCGATACGCAATGGACGAAGGACTTCAACGATTTTTTCGACTTCTTCTACTGTATCCAATGTAATACAGAAAGGTTTGAACGCCGGTGGTTCAGGCATAAGCCACATACCCATTTGGACACAGATACCATAGTTACTTTGGGTAAAGATACCATCCAGTGACGGTCCATATCCCCATTTGAATACCGTTGAACTGGTTGAGCCTTTGATTCCGCCCATACCGGTTTTGAATGAAGAACCATCCGCAAGGACGATTTCCATACCGCATTGCATCATGAAGTGCTCACCGTATGGGGTATAACCTACACCGCGGTCCATTGTATTCCCGACCGGACTTGCGATCGCACTCGGTGCCGGACAAGAGAGCCAGAGTTTATACCCTTTTTCATGGATATAATCGAAGAGTTGCTGATACGTAACCCCAGGTTCAAGAACCGCATAACATAGGTCAGGATTAACCTCGATGATTTTATTCATTTTATGAAGATCCAGAATTACCGTACCTCGTTGAGCCGGTGCCGCCGTGCCGTAACCCATATTTTTGCCCGTCGAGAACGTCCAAATCGGAATCACGTATTTGTTACATACTTTTACGATTGCAATAACCTGTTCTTTGGTGGATGCTTGGAGAGCCAAGGAAGGCATATGCTCTTCGATCGGAACCGCCATCATGATCTTTTTATACGGAACCATCTCCTCATCACCGATGAGAACATTCTCCTCACCTAAGATTTTTACAAACTCTTTAATCGCCTTGTTCATCGTTTCGAGAGAAACGTTTTTAGGCATTGCGGTCAATTTTTTAGCCATTTAATACTCCTTTTATGCTTTTAGTACGAAAGATACAAACGCATTTTTCGCCGTGTGATCGGATGCAAAGTTGGTCTGTTTTTCCATTGCGCGTGTGTTATGTGTACCGATAGTGTGGTATGCCGAAACAGCAATACCGTATCTGTCAGCATTCACTTGAGCAAACTCGTCAAATGCTTTCTTGACTGACATATGTGAAAATGTATTTTCTGTGTGCTGAATCCCTGAGTTTAAAGGGGTATGCGCAATTTCAGAGATAAATTTTGCATTAGTGGCAATTGCTACATGACTCAAGATAGCATAATCACTCGGGGCTAACAACCCACAAAATAGCGTCCCTTTATTCTTCTCCATTACAGCAGACAATGTACGCATATTCTCAAGTTTGTCAGAACCGAGTAAAATCAGATCATCGACCTTGTTCGCATTGGACAAAGCACTTTTATATCCCGTCTCATTTGCCGATTCAGACACGATTGCAATCACTTTGTGCTCATCACTATCGCTTAATCCTGCCGCAGAAAGCGGTGAATAGAGTGCCGCTGTCGCTGCCACAAGTGCAGAATTTTTTAAAAAATCTCTACGAACCATAACGGACTCCTTATTTAACGGATGGGTCTGTGATCGTACCATTGGCCAGTTTGGTTGCCAAATCTCTCAATACCGCATCATCAATTTCTGATTTTCTAAAAGCAGGCATAGCATTACTACCGTGTCTAACCGTTTGAAAAATCCCCTCAGCCCGTAACTTAACCCCTTCTGCATCATCCATTTTGGTATAAATAGTATGGGGGGCAGTTTTGAGGGAATGACAGTGAAAACACACTTTTTGAAATGCTTGTTCTCCGTTTTTGAATGCAAAATTCTGACCCAACTCCACCGCGAACATGGAAGTAGCGACAAAGAATAGACCAACAGCCAGCTTTTTCATTTAAACTCCTTGATTAGTTTGAACACAGCAAATATAAAACAAAAAAATCGCATAAAAATCGCATAATATTTTTTTATATGTTTTAGATATTTTCGACGATAACTAAGGTAGAATGCTGAAATTTCAGTGTTCAAAACCAAGGAAAATAATTGCTAAGATGGATAGAAATTTCAAATGAAAACAGAGCGAAACTCCAAGCATTAGGATTCGCAATCGTCGGCGTTATCGGGGTTGCAATCGTAGATCGGGTTTCAATCCGTTTGATCACTCCTGACAATAATGAGTTCGGGGTACCTTTTTTCATCGGTGTGATCTTTTTTATACTGAGTGCGATTTTTTTATACACTCTGCTCAGACGTACCGCTCGAATTGCCGAAGATGCACTTAAAAAACTCGCACAAGAAAAAGAGAATCTGCAACGCTTCAATTTCGCCCTCGATAACAGCGCCGATGCGATCTATTGGTTCACTTTCGATACCCACTTTTTTTATGTCAATGATGCCGCATGTACGATGTTGGGATATACCAAAGAAGAACTTTTAACGATGAAACTCAATGAGATCGATCCCGATTACACCAAAAATACCCAAGATTTTTTACTGCAAATACGGGATAAACAGTACATCTGCTTTGAAAGTCAACAAATACGGAAAGATGGAAGTACGTTTCCCGTTTCAGTCACCGCTAGCTACTTTTGTGACGCGTCAAAAGAGTTTATATGTGCTTTCGGACGTGACATTACCGAGCAAAAGGGGCGTCGAAAACTCATCACCGCACAGAATGAAGCCTTGAAAAGTTCCCTACAGGACAAAGAAGTATTAATCAAAGAGATCCATCACCGCGTCAAAAATAATCTGGAAGTGATCTCATCGCTGCTTCAGATGCAAAATCGCCGAGAGACCAATGACCAAATCAAAGATGCCCTCTCAAAAAGCCAAAGTCGTATTTACGCTATTGCTTTGGTTCATGAAATGCTCTATCAAAACAACGATTTGGCTACCATCAATATGAAATCACACCTTGAGCGCCTATCCTCGGCAATGATCGATCTGTATGCGCAAAATAAAGATATATCGGTAAACCTCAGAGCTGATGATATCTATTTGAGCATGGATTATGCGATTCTCATTGCTTTGATCGTTCACGAGCTTTTTTTGAACTCCATCAAACACGCATTTGTTCATACACATCACGGAGAGATTGATATTTTTATACGAAATGCCCCCAACGGCGCTATCGAATTTGGGGTAAACGACAACGGTATAGGGATTGATTCCGATGCCGTCAAAGCATCAACCTCATTGGGATGCGAACTCATTAACACCATTACCGAATTTCAGCTTAACGGAGAGATAGTAACCGATTCGACGAACGGTTTTAACTGCACCATTACCTTCGTACCCAAAGAGAAAGAGAACCAATGAAAACAAAAATTTTAATCGTCGAAGATGAAAGCATCATCGCGTTAAACATAAAAGAGATCCTCACCAATTTCGGCTATGAAATTTCCGGTATCGCCCCTAACGGAGAAAAAGCGCTTCTTCTTGCATCGACGAAATCACCCGATTTGGTATTGATGGACATCACCCTTCAAAACCGAGAAGACGGCATTGGCGTTGCCGAACAAATATCGAAAATATGCACTGTTCCCATTATATTTCTAACGGCAAACGACAAAAATAAAACCATCGATCGGGCTATCAATATCAAGCCCTATGGCTATATTCTCAAACCTTTTAAAGAAATAGAGTTAAAAACAACCATAGAAATTGCGTTAAAAAAGTTTGCCGAAAATCAAAAATTAACGTCGAAAATCATAGAAATCAAATCGGAAAATGTCTCTTTACAAAGTAAAATCAATATAGATGAGCAGAAAAAACAACGTTTTATCAAACTCTCTCATGGCTATATCTATGACAATGAAAACTTCGTTCTCTTATTCAACGGAGAAGCGTTTGAACTCAATGACAAAGAGAATAAACTTCTAAAACTGCTCATTAAAAATATCGGAAGAGTCGTTTCGGTAGAGCAGATTGAAGATTTTGTTTGGGATGGAGAACTCGTAGGAGAAGGAGCCCTTCGATCGCTGATGTTTAGAATACGCCAAAAATTGCCGAAAGACTTTATCACGTGCCATTCTAAAATCGGATACAAGATTTTACCGCTTCAAAATAGCGACGTATAACCTCTTAATCGAAAAGGCTTGACAATATTACTAATTAGTAATAATATTTCTCTATCCTAATCCTCGGAGGTTCATTATGAAACGTGCACGAAGCTACGGCACGCATGAAGACATCGTTCTACGCGCCCATATTGAACTTTCGCGTTCCCTTACCAAGATTAGAGCCAAAGAGACCTCATGGCTAGGTGATCGCGATCTGACATTGCCCCAGTTTGGGATTTTGGAATCACTCTACCATTTAGGGAGGCTCACGGTCGGTCAGATTACGACTCTTACCCTCAGCACCCCCGGAAATATCACCGTTGTGATAAAAAACCTCCAATCCAAAGGGCTGATTAATGCCAAACCCTCCGAAGAGGATCGGCGAATAAAAATCTTGGAAATCACCGAAAAAGGATCATCCATCATCCAATCGATCTTTCCGTCTCATGTCGAAAATCTCAGCGGATGGTATGACAGCGCGCTGAGCGAAGACGAAATCAAAACCCTTTCTCATTTGCTTCGCAAACTCGAAAAGGCACAATAAAAAAATTTAACCATATAGTACTAATTAGTATTACTAAAAGGAGATACCATGTCACTACTACTCCATCGCTCTGCACAGCGCGGCATCGCCGAGCACGGTTGGCTTCATAGCCGCTTTAGTTTTTCGTTTGCCGAATATCATAACCCCTCTCGGATGGGATTCGGAGCATTGCGTGTGATCAACGATGACATTGTCGAAGCGGGCAACGGGTTTGGAATGCATCCTCACAAAAATATGGAGATCGTCTCGATCGTAACCAAAGGTTCACTGGAACATCGAGACTCAGAGGGGAACCACGGGATCATTCACGCAGGAGAAATACAGTATATGAGTGCGGGGAGCGGTGTTTTCCACTCCGAACATGCTACGGCAGATTCCGATGCCGCTCTTTTTCAAATCTGGATACACCCTTATGAAAATGGCGGCGCACCTCGCTACGAACAACGCAGTTTTATCCATCACGACCAACAAAATCAATGGCTAACCCTCATTAGCGCAGATGGAGCGGATGATTCGATTGTGATTAAACAAGATGCCGCTATTCATTCGGTCGAGGTGACTGAGGGAACTGCCATAGCAATACCGAACGTCACATCGGGACACGGTCGATTGATCTTTGTTATCGAAGGAAAGGTAGAGATCAATACACATATTCTCGAAGCGAGAGATGAGATACAAATCACCGATCAGGAGGAATATACCCTTTTAGCACACAGCGAGTCTAAGGTTTTATTATTTGACGTGCCGATGCACTAACACCATCTAAATTATATACAAAGGATCCATTATGAAAAAAACTATCTCTACTATCGCAATTTTCGGACTGCTCAGCACTGCATCACTCTATGCGGGAACCTATTCGATCGATACAAGCCATTCCAATGTCGGCTTTAAAGTCAAACACATGATGATCTCCGAAGTTTCGGGAAAATTCGATACGTTTAACGGATCATTCGAATACGATGAAAAGAGCAAAACGCTTAAAACGTTAAACGGAAAAGTCGATGTTAATTCGATCAATACCGCCAATACAAAACGAGATGACCATCTCAAAGCACCCGATTTGTTTGATGTCCAAAAATATCCAACCATCACATTTGCTCTCGATAAAGTCAAAGGAGACAAAGCGTACGGAAAACTCACGATGCACGGTGTGACAAAAAATATCATTCTCGATCTTGAAAATAACGGTGTCATCAAAGATCCGTGGGGAAATACCCGTGTCGGCCTAGGCTTGAGCGGAAAACTTAACCGCAAAGATTACGGCATTACATGGAATATGGCGCTCGAAGCCGGCGGTGTCGCAGTAGGAGATGTGATTAAACTCGACGTTCAGCTCGAAGGGATTTTGGCTCAATAGAACCCTTTGTCTAATAAGTATTATGCGTCTTTAACATTGGATAATCCGCTATAATTTCACATTCTATTTTTAGGGTCATTCATTGCCGATTTTTAAAGTCCATACCCCTTATCAACCTGCCGGTGATCAGCCCGTTGCCATCGATGCTCTCGCATCGGGTATTAAAAACGGCGAACGCTATGTTTCCCTTGAGGGGGTAACGGGTAGCGGTAAAACCTACACGATGGCGAAGGTGATCGAGAGCGTTCAGCTCCCCACCATTATCATGACCCATAACAAAACTCTCGCGGCACAGCTTTACAGCGAGTTTAAAAGCTTCTTCCCCGAAAACCATGTCGAGTATTTCATCAGCTACTACGACTATTATCAGCCCGAAGCGTACATCCCACGCCAAGATTTGTTTATCGAAAAAGACAGCTCCATCAACGATGAGTTGGAACGTCTTCGCCTCTCAGCCACCGCAAACCTCCTCAGCTACGATGATGTTATCGTGGTCGCTTCCGTCTCCGCAAACTACGGTCTCGGTGATCCTGAAGAGTATGAGAAGATGGTGCAGGTGATCGCCGTAGGGGATGAGATCAACCAAAAAAAGCTCCTCCTTCGCCTCGTCGAGATGGGATACGCCCGTAACGACACCTATTTCGACGGCGGTCACTTTCGGGTGAACGGCGAAGTGGTCGATATTTATCCACCGTACTGGCAAGATCAGGCTCTAAGGATCGAGTTTTTCGGGGATGAAGTGGAACGCATGACGTTTTTTGAACCGCTGAGTAATACCATGACCGAAAAACAAGAGTGTGTCACCATCTATGCCACCAGCCAGTTTGCCGTCGGACAGGAGAAACTATCCCGCGCCATCAAGCGGATCGAGGACGAGTTGGGCGAACGGCTGGCTGAACTCGATAAACAAGGTAAAATCGTCGAAGCGCAACGCCTCAAACAGCGATGCGAATTTGATCTCGAAATGTTGCAGGCGACGGGGATGTGCAAGGGGATCGAAAACTATTCCCGCCATCTCACCGATAAACTCCCCGGTGAAGCCCCTTATACCCTGCTCGACTATTTCACCCTCCATCACGATAAATTTCTCATCATCGTCGATGAGAGCCATGTGAGTTTGCCGCAATTTCGCGGTATGTTTGCGGGGGATAGAAGCCGTAAAGAGGTACTCGTCGATTACGGATTCCGTCTCCCGAGTGCCCTCGATAACCGTCCCCTTATGATCGATGAGTTTATGAACAAAGCGCCTCATTATATGTTCGTCTCCGCTACCCCTGCCGCGCAAGAGATCGAGATCAGTACCACCATCGCCCATCAGATCATCCGACCTACGGGTCTACTCGATCCGATCATCACGATCAAACCGAGTGAAAATCAGGTCGAAGATCTGCACGATGAGATCAAAAAAACGGTCTCACTTGGGGATCGTGTTCTCGTCACCGTCCTCACTAAAAAAATGGCGGAAGCGCTGACCAAATACCTCGCCGATTTGGGGATTAAGGTGCAGTATATGCACTCCGAGATCGACGCTATCGAGCGCAATCAGATCATCCGCGGTCTACGTGTCGGCGATTTCGACGTCCTCATCGGGATCAATCTCCTCCGTGAGGGGCTTGACCTTCCCGAAGTGAGCCTTGTCGCTATTTTGGATGCCGACAAAGAGGGGTTTCTCCGCTCCGAAACCGCCCTCATTCAAACCATCGGACGTGCCGCGCGGAATGAGCACGGACACGTTATCCTGTACGCTCAAAAAATTACCGGTTCGATGGAGCGCGCCATTGCCAAAACAACGGCACGACGTGAAACCCAAGAGGCATTTAACACCGAACACGGCATTACCCCGACGACTACCAAACGCTCACTCGATGAGAATCTCAAACTCGAAGATGTAGGTGATTTGTATAACCGCTCCAAAAAAGCGAAAACCCTCCCTGCGGCAGAGCGGAAAAAACTGATCGAAGAGTTGAACCTCAAAATGAGAGAAGCGGCCAAAAAACTCGAATTCGAAGAAGCCGCGCGACTACGCGATGAAATAGCAAAAATAAGGAAATTATGATTTATGGATGACATGCTCAACAACCTCTCGACGTACGGCTACATTGTGCTCTTTCTCTACTCTTTGGGAGGGGGATTTGTTGCCCTTTTAGGTGCCGGAGTTCTCAGTTTCATGGGGAAGATGGATCTCTCCCTCTCCATCGCTATCGCATTCGCCGCCAACTTTATCGGGGATTCTCTCCTCTTTTACATGTCTCGTTACCATAAACGGGAAATGATGGATCATTTCAAAAAACACCGTCGGAAACTCGCGTTTTCTCATCTCCTCCTCAAACGAAACGGTTCATGGATCATCGTCGTCAAAAAATTCATCTACGGACTTAAAACTCTCGTTACCCTAGCCATCGGTCTAACGAAATACGATTTTTGGAAATTCAGCGCTTATAATGCACTCGGCGCAGCGATCTGGGCAATCATTGTCGGTGGAGGAAGTTATATTTTCGGCGGAGCATTGATCAAAGCGTATGACTTGATCTCCGATAAGCCTTACCTCGCCCCGATTATGCTTGTTATCATCGGCGGGGCAACGTGGTTTTATCTCTCAACCGCCACGAAGAAGAAATAGCTATCTTGTCATACCGTACTTGATACGGTATCTAAAAAGAGATCCTGAATCACGTTCAGGATGACGAGAATCAGAATACCAATTTCTCGTCTGTTTTCGGTGTCTCTTGAGCTGTTGAATCCGGTGCTGTAGAGGTATCGGTAAACGCTTCTGTGGCATTACTATCGCCACGTGATCCCACATAGACTCCGGCAGGAACATCAAAATAACGTTTCGTATTCGGATAAATGCGTAACATATCTTCATAGTAATAACGGAAAACCGGAGCGGCGGCACGCCCCCCCGTTTCACTTCGGCGCATCGGAGTGTTATTATCATGACCGAACCATACCACTGTCTCTACAGTCGGTGAATACCCGACAAACCATGCATCGACGTTATCATTTGTTGTTCCGGTTTTACCTGCGACTTCTATCCCTCCGACGCGAGCATTGGTTCCGGTCCCGTATCCCACAACGTCTTTAAGTATCGATGTCATGAGATAAATTTGTTGAGGTGTATTGACCTGTCGGCTTTTGTTTTCATATTTGATCGTCTCCCCTGTAGGGGTAATCACTTCACGCACCAAAACCGGATTGGTCAATGCACCGCCGCTCGCAAACATCGTGTAATATTTTGCTAAATCGATCGGGGAAATAGAGATCGTACCGAGTGCAATGGAGAGATCAGGTGGGAGGTTTTCGGTGATTCCGTATCGACGAAGCCCTTCTACGATTTTTCCGAATCCCATATCACTCACCATGTTGATCGTTGCAAGGTTGCGCGAATGGGTCAGAGCGTCACGGATGGTAACCATCCCTTTATACTCATTTTTGTAGTTTTTAGGTTGCCATGTTTTCTCTTCGCCGTTATCCCCAGAGTAGGTATAAGTGCGGGCAATATCCGGAACCATGGTTGCCGGAGACATTCCACTGTCCAATGCTACCTGATACAAAAATGGCTTAAATGCCGAGCCCGGTTGCCGTTTTGCCTGTGTAACACGGTTATACGGGCTGAGGGCATAATCATACCCTCCGACCATTGCAAGGATCTCACCCGAATAAGGGTTCATACTAATCAAAGCACCGTTGAGTTGGCGTTGCATGTTTTCATCCAAATCTCCCGCTTCCTGTGCCCGTTTTAGAATCTCGTCACGACCCGATTGGAGCGCTTTGTATCCCGCTTCTTGCAATCTCATATCAATCGTGGTGTAAATTTTGTAACCGCCGCTTCGGATGTCGGGAAACGCATCGCCTAACTGACGCATTACTTCATCGATAATATAAGGACCCGAATTTTGGCTAAGGGTATCATTGTAAACTTTCGGACGCTCTCCCGTCGCTTTTTCATACGTCGCTTGATCGATCCACCCTAGTTCATACATACGCCCGATTACACGGTTTGCACGCCCCAGTGATAGCTCATAGTTTTTAGTCGGAGAATAGAAATTCGGTGCTTTAGGCAGTCCGACAAGCATCGCCATCTCTTTGAGTGTAAGCTCTTTGAGCGGTTTGCGAAAATAGCCGTCTGATGCTGTTTTGATACCGTAATATCCGTGTCCGAGATAGATTTCATTGAAATAGCGTTCTAAAATCTGCTCTTTGGAAAGTTCTTGCTCGATACGGATAGCGTACAATACCTCTTTGAATTTACGCGAGAATTTTTTCTCACGATTTAGCAGGGTGTTTTTCACCAATTGTTGGGTAATCGTACTCGCACCCTCTTTGAGTTTTCCGGCACTGACGTCTTTAATAATAGCCCGTATAACCGCATCAGGGTTCACACCCCCATGTTCAAAAAAGGTCGTATCTTCGATGGCTAAAAGAGCTTCGATAAGACGAGGCGGGATATTTTCATACGAAACATAATATCGATGTTCATCACTGAAAAGGTTAGCGATTTTATTTCCGTTACGGTCATAGACTTCGGTCGTTAAACGGGGTTGATATTTGATCAATTTTTGCGTTTCGTATTCAAAGGAGTAGATGATATACCCTAAAAAAACAACCGGAATCAAAATAGCGATTCCCAATGCTATGAGCAAATATTTTCTCATTCTCGACCTTTTTGGTACTTCTTCATAGGAGTTGATCAATTTCTAAATCCTCTGGTTTTAAATTCGGCGTTGATTAACGCTTGAGTATATTCCTCTTGTGGGTGAGCGATGACATCCCCCATAATCCCCTCTTCGATCACAGAGCCGTTGCGTACGATGCAAATATCCTCACATAGTACCGATGCAACACTCATATCGTGGGTTACAAATAACATCTTGAATCCCATCGACGCTTGCAATGTTTTTAACAATTCAATCATACCCTCTTTTGACTCAGGATCAAGCGCCGTGGTCGGTTCATCGAGCAATAAGAGTTTGGGATTTGAACCCAATGCAATCGCAACGACAACCCGTTGCAATTGCCCTCCAGAGAGCTCGGGAGGGAAGCGCTCTAGCAGTGATACATCCAACCCCAGCATCGTAAAAAGTTCTTCGCATCTCTCTTGGGAGAGAAACATCTGATCTTTTATCCGCGTGAGGGGGGAGAGCGCCGTAAACGGATTTTGAGGAACAAGTGAGAGGGTATCTCCCCTCTTCCACTCAAAATCGGATCGCATCTCTAATACACTCTCCAATGTCGGTTCCAAAAGCCCCAACAACGCTTTGAGAGTGAGTGATTTTCCGCTCCCGCTCTCTCCGACCAATGCCAATGAACGCCGAATCTCGAATGAGACATCCACCAACACTTTCTCATCATGGGTAATTCTGAGCCGGTCGATATGAATAGAGTTCATTGCGTTATTTTACCCAAATCTGTGTTAATCGCTCACACGCATCACGTAAACAATTCTCGTCAATATCGACCCGTGCGATGAGGCGCAAGATCGCTTTTTTCACCGTCGGCTGACGAATCGCACCGACATGAAATCCCGTCTCTTTTTTTAAAATTTCCTGCAGTCGCATCACTTCGCGATTATCGCCGATTTCGATAGGGACGATCAATCCGGCACACGTTATCCCCAAAACGTCATAAACGATTCTCTGACGGATAGCGATTTGTTCGCGTAACTCTAGGGCATGGCTTTGTATATACTCCAACGCATGGTGAGCACGCGCCGTATCATACAGCGAGGGTGCCGTCGCATAGATCACATTTTTGGCGCGGTTGATGAGATAGTCGCTGATATGACGTGATGAGAGGACATACGCTCCGAAACTTCCGTACGCTTTGCCCAATGTCCCCATTTTAATCATCAGCGGTGTCGGAGCTATCTCATAGTGATCGAGGGTACCCATCAAAGATTTCCCGATTACCCCGCTGCTGTGCGCTTCATCCAAAATCAAAATCGCTTCATGTGCGATGGCAAGCTCGATGATCGCTTTGGGAACAAGGTCACCCCCCATCGAGTATATCCCCTCCACGGCGACAATAACGCGTTTCCCACTAAAGCGGATCAGCTCTTTTTCCAATGCGCTTGCATCGTTATGGGGGAAAAATATCACCTCACCCTCGCACATACGAGAGCCTGCAACCCCGCTGGCATGGTACTCCTCATCCATCAAGAGCACATCCCCTTTGCGTACAAGAGCTTCGATCAGACCGATATTGGCGTTAAACCCGCTCCCCATGACGATCCCCGCTTCAAAGCCGTTGGCATCACACAGCGCCTCTTCAAACGCCGCATGGATCGGGTGGTAGCCGTTGACCAGCATCGATGCTTTCGGAGCATGATCGCTGTAGTGGGATAGGGTCTCACACGCTTTGAGATGAAGCTCCTTTTTTTCGGCCAGCCCCAAATAATCGTTCGATGCGGCATCGATCAGTGAGCTGTCTCGAATACGGCGTTCACGGTAACGGCCAGAGCGCTTCAGTGCTTTGAGTTCACTTTCGTAGGGATGGTTCATCATAAAAACGGCTTTAGTACTTCGGTACAAAGACCCATCGCGCTACTCTCAAAACCGCGTACTTCACGGATATAAGGTTTGCAAAACCCCTCCACCATACACGCGCCCGCTTTGCCTTTCCACTCACCGCTTTGCAGGTATCGCTCAACCTCTTTCGGGTCAAAAACATCGAAAAAATAGTGGGTCGAAGAGATGTCGAGGAGTTCGAGGCGTGGCGTTTTGTAAATCATACAGGTGATGATAGCGACCTCAGAGCCGCTTTGGGTCTCCAAAATAGCGCGTGCATCCGCTTCGTCTTTCGCTTTGCGCAAAATTTTTCCCTGAGCCGTTACAACCGTATCGGCGACAAGAAGAGGATAATCGGCACATCCGAATTTTTCCAAATTGACACGGTATTTTCCGAGTGTTGCTTGATAGACGAAATTTTTAGGGGTGGGGGCGATAATGGAGTCTTCATCAAAATCGAGCGACTCTTGCAAAAAGGGGATACCCGCTGCCCTTAAGAGCTCGGCGCGGGTGATCGAAGAGGAGGCTAAACGAAGCATTGGATCACTTTGTCATCCTGAACTTGATTCAGGATCTAAGATTGCGGATCAAGTCCGCAATGACGTTAATACGCATTTCGGAGTACCACACCGATAAAGATTGCGGTTACGCCGAGGACGATATTCACAGGAACCATATATTTGGCGATCAGAGCGAGCATCTCTTTGGCTTCTTCGAGATTCCCCTCTTTTAATGCCATCTCCGCACGTCGACGTCGAAACATCATCGCCGCGAGATTGACCGACATAACGAGCCAAATCGCCTCTTTGATATGGATCGTATTGTAGATGCTCATCGCGTATTCATCGATCACATTGCCGGAAGCATCCATCGCCGCCGCACGAAAACCAAGCCCGACCGCCATCAACACCGCTGTACTGATAAGGATAATAACGAATGGTGTAACGATGCTAAAAA
>NZ_DASUIQ010000027.1:0-16266 GCF_036279695.1 Sulfuricurvum sp. | reverse complement strand
ATCAGCATCCCAGCCATCTGAGCATTGAGGATATACGATCCCCACAGAGTAATACCGTCTTTATCCAGCCCCAATTCGGTTAAACTGCTAACCCGCACAACCCCAAATAAAATTAGATCGTAAATATCAACAAAATACCCCATCGCAATAACGATAACGGGAAGCGTCAACACTTGACGTAATGTACTCATTCTCACCTCTTCTCTCATTAGAACTCAATGAATCCCATCAAATTTAACATTACCACAAAAAGGGCTACCGGAGCGATAAATCGGACGCTAAAGCGCCAAATCGGATAAAACCATCCCATGTCCTTTTGAAGAACCGAAGCAACCCGTTCTTTTTCGATGATATGACCCACAAATACCGCCATAACCAGCCCTGCAAACGGCAAGAAAACATTGGAAGTCAGATAATCCGACCAATCAAAGAAACTTTTCCCGCCCCATGTCAAATACGCGGATGTTTCCGCACTGAGTGAAAAGATTGCAACAATACCAAACAGATAAAAGAATGTTCCCATCGCTATAGCGGCTTTGGTACGGCTCATATCCCATCGGTCGATCAGGTACTGCACCATCGGTTCAACGAGTGAAACCGCCGACGTAAGCCCTGCAAACGCCAGTGCCATGAAAAAGAGGACGGCCAATACATTTCCGACCAGCCCCATCGCATGAAAAACAGCAGGCAAAGAGATAAAGACAAGCCCCGGCCCTTTCGCCGGTTCAGCTCCGTATTGGAACAAAAAGGTAAACAGTACCAATCCGGCTGCCAATGCAATCAACGTATCGGTGACGATAACAAAGATCGAAGCACGAACCAGATTACTATCTTTGGGCAATGATGCCGAATAGATCATAATCGCCCCCATCCCCAGAGAAAGGGTAAAAAACGCATGTCCGACGGCTACCGCAAACGCTTCGGAGGTGAGCTTACTCCAATCAGGGTTAAACATATAACTGACCGCTTTTGGGAAACTCTCCATGCCCATCGCATAAACGAGCATCCCCGCAATAATCATAATAAGCGACGGCATCAGCACGAGATTGAATTTTTCAATCCCCCCCTTGATCCCACGAATCAGTACGGCTGTCGTAATCATAAATGCAAGTGTATGGAAAAAAATCTGTGTCCCGACACCTTGCGTCATGAGATTGTTATAAATCCCCTCAGCTTCGGGTATGGTCGCTGGAAGCGTACCGAAAGAGAGAGTGATATAGTAAAAAATCCATCCGATAACAACCGAGTAATAAAACATCACCAGTGTTCCGGACAATCCCATAAACCCTGCGTATTTCCATCTCTCTTTGTGGCGCGGTGCCAAATCTTCAAACGCCCCCACGCCATCACGTCGCCCCAAATACCCGATGAGCATCTCGGCAATCATCACAGAAAAACCAACTAATACAACCGTCAACAAATAGACCAGAACAAATGCACCGCCGCCGTATTCACCTGTTATATAGGGGAATTTCCATATATTTCCTAATCCTACCGCTGAACCTGCGGCAGCCATCAAAAATCCCCACCGGCTAAAATGTGCTATCTTCATTCTTTTCCTTATCCCGCTTCTTGTTGAATCATTAGCAAAATTGATTCCTTATTTTATGAATTATAGCAAAATCATAAAGGCTATTGACATTTATTAGATTTTCGACTATAATTTCGCCTCACTAATTGGCTCACCTGAGTTTGATTAGATGAAGGTCGGGGCGTAGCTCAGTATGGTTAGAGTACTTGGTTTGGGACCAAGGGGCCGGAGGTTCGAGTCCTCTCGCCCCGACCATGTTTTTTTTCTTTTTTGTATCTTATTTTCAAACAGATTCTTTATTACAGATGGTGGGTGTAGCTCAGTCGGTTAGAGCATCAGGTTGTGGTTCTGAGGGTCGTGGGTTCGATTCCCATCACCCACCCCATTTGTTTCTGGTTTGAAACTCTTCTGATACGCGATGTTTTAGAAGGATGTGCGTTCGTAGCTCAACTGGATAGAGTAACGGACTTCGGATCCGTAGGTTATAGGTTCGAACCCTATCGGGCGCACCATATATACTCTCGCGTCCTTAGCTCAGCTGGATAGAGCAATGCCCTTCTAAGGCATCGGTCAGAGGTTCGAATCCTCTAGGGCGTACCACCTTAGACTTTTTATGCGGATGTGGTGAAATTGGTAGACACGCCAGACTTAGGATCTGGTGCCTAACGGTGTGAAGGTTCAAGTCCTTTCATCCGCACCATCGAAAAACCCCTATTTTTATGGGCTTCGGTATCTTTCTCTTCTTCAAAAAATCAACCAAAACTTCAAAATCATATCATTTACCCCATCGCTTCATCAAACTGATTGACTTTTTCCATCGCGGAAGCTATCAACGGTTCCAAAGCACTGTATTCCAAGCTATGTTTTGCCAAAAATGTTTCAATCCCCTCAGAATCAAGTATCTCGATGGAACGCACCATCGTTAACAACTCACCGTAAAATCCGTCCCCCTCGAACAATGCCCGCTCTATTTCAGGGGCGACATTCAGCCGTCTAAGCACTTCGCGATGGGGAATATGAAACAAAAGGTGGATCAAGGAGAGCATCCCGACAAAGTAGGCGGTTGCCTTTTGAGATTTTGTCGCATTCGGATTAATCAGCTCTAGGAGCTGTGTCATCAACTCTGTCCGATTGATTACCATTAGCATCAAAGGTATCGTATTTTGATTTGATCCATGAGATTCCGAAAACATCAGCAACATGACCCAATGCAAAAGGGGTTCTCTCCCTACCAATGTTAAGACATGACGCACCGAGGAAACAGGGTTTTTCAATGAAAATACCGCTGAATTAATAAATCGCATCAGCTTTAAACTCACCATATGATTCAGCTCAAATGCCCTCACCAGATGTTCAATATCGGCATCGGACTGGAGCATATTCCATAACTGGATAACCGCCTCTTGGTCGAGAGAAAAAGAGGGGTTTTCGAGAATTTTCGGCTTGGAGATAAAATAGCCTTGAAAATAGGTAAACCCTTTTGCGACGCACTCGGCGTGACTATCGTGCGATTCGATCTTCGCTCCGATAACACTGAGCCCTTGCTGTTTCAACTGCGCTACATCATCACGTTTAATCTGTCCGCTTCGGGGAATATCAATCTTAACGTATTCCAAATAAGGGAATATGGGAGCAAATTTCTCTCTATTTTCAGCGGTAAAGGCGAAATCATTGAGGGCGAAGCGGTACCCCTCCCCTTTTAGTTTCTCGAGTTGAGCGCATAACGCTTCATCCACAACACTCTCTTCCAATAGGGCATAAATCACCCTCTCTTTCGGAAGAAGGGTAAATAAACCGTGAAAAATAAACCGATGATCGACCCGAATAAATCCAATCCGTTTTCCGAGTATCCGCTCGATCCCGAATGCGCTTTGCAGATCATTGATCAGAGTTGCGGTTGCCTGAGCATTCATACTCTGTGAAGATGAAAAAAGATCATACGCGATGAGACTACCCCGCTCATTGACAATAGGTTGACGACCGATATAGCTACTTCCCATCGTTACCTCTCTTCAATCAGCGTAGGTGAGGGCTCATAAAAATAATACCCTTGTGACGCATCGATACCGATCGCCTTCACATGATGAAAAATGTCTTCATTTGCGACAAATTCAGCCACGACACTAATCCCCATCTCATGCGCGAAATCGCATATATGTTTGACGAAAATCTGCGCATTGCGGTCATGCGGCAGATTTTTAATCAAACTTGCGTCAATTTTTAACGTATCGATACTCAGTTTTAGCAAATGATCAAAATTTGAATATCCTGACCCGAAATCATCAATCGCGAAACGACATCCGATGGCTTTAAAGCGATCGACAAACTCGATCACAGAGCTATAATTGTCAATCCCTTCACTCTCTAATATTTCAAAAATGATAGATTTTCCCATGTCGTTTGTTTGGATCATATATTCCAAATAATCGGACAAATTCGGATTCGTCAAATCTTGCGTTGAGAGGTTTAGACTGACTCGATTATCCGAATTTTTAAATACTTCGACCACTTTATCGACCATTATTTTGGTCAATTCCGGATAGAGTTTTGTTTTTTTGGCAATGTCTAAAAACAGATAAGGGGAGAGCGCACTGCCGTCTCGCTCAATCAAGCGCATAAGCGCTTCGTATTTGATGATTTTTCCGCTGTTATTGTCCACAATCGGCTGAAAATACGGGACGATTCGAGACTCTTCTATCGCCTCTTTGATCCGTTTATACCACGCTATATTATTCTCTTGTTCTTTTTTGGATTCACTTGAAAAAAGCTCCAAACTGTGGCGGTTGCGTTTTGCCTGTTTGAGCGCGGCGGTAGCGTGCTCCAATCCCCGTTCATGCGAGTGAGCGACCCCGATGGTAACACTCAGAATAATCTCAATATCATCGACAACAAACACCTCTTTTTGGGTTGCTTCAATCAATCCTTGCAAAAAGATCACAAAGTGATCCAAATCATCACAGTCCAACGCAACCAATACGTATTCATCGCTCCCCAGTTTGTAGAGTTCGATCTTCCTTGTTGTTGCGATATTTAGACGAAGCCATTCTCCGTACTTCGCTAAAATCGCATCTCCGATCCCGATTCCGTATACTTCGTTTATATCGCTGAAGCGATCGATATTGATAATAGCCAATGCACATACGTTTTCGCGCATCAAAGTTTCGACCAAAGAAAATCGATTCGGCAAATCGGTATTTGCATCGGTCGTGAGATGGTATTGCAGCTGTTCACGTTGAGTAAATGATCGTATTGCAAATCCTATATCATCGGACAGTTCTTCGAGCATCGCAATCTCTTTTAACTCAAACCCGTTTGAACTTTTAGCATATAGCGTCATGACCCCTAGCGGCAGTGCATCCACCGAACTTACTAGCGGAAGGGAGATCATCGATCCGAATTGTCCCCTCTCGGCAATTAAATACCACTCATTCGACGTCGCTTCACACTCCAAATTTTCCATGACTACCGTCGAAGACGCTCTAAATGCTCTGGCGATAGGGCTGTTCTCTTCAATATCCCCCTCCAGTGAGATTTTCATTTTCGGATATAAATACCCCGTCGGATCGGAAGAGTACGCTTCAATACTGAGCCCGTTTCCCTCTTTTAGTGCGATATGACACAATCCGTATCCGGAGTGATCGGCTAATCTCTGACAGGAGCTCATTAACAGTTCATCCACATTTTTCGCCGTAATCAATAGTTGATTAATGTCTGCAACGGTGCGAAGTATCCGATCTAAATACAACGATTCTTCGAGCGCCTCTTTGAGCCGGATTTGCTGAGCCTGCATTGAATGGACCGAATCACATAAGCTCTGATCCAGAATGGAGAGTTCCTCGATAAAATGGACTTCAGCAATCGGATTTTTTTCTCGTGAACGTAAAGCTATCCTCTCAAGCGGCAGAGAGATCCATCGCTTCACCCCCTTCATAATACCGATCCCGATAATCCCTAACACCAAAAATAGCGAGATTCCGTAAAACAGTACGATCTGATTAAGCCGTTCAAAAATATACTCACCGTTCAACTCAACCAACAAAACCGCTTTTTTCTTTACCGTACCCGAAAAATATTTTATCTCGCCCGAATAGCGTAACGAGCTCTCTTTAACAAGCCTTTGCGAAATCTGAGCCAAGGGATAATAGGTTCCTTCAATGCTCTTTCCTCGTAATGAGCGCGATGATGAGACGGCGATGGTTTCGCCGTCCAACGATACGGAAAGTGTCCCCATAGCACTGTCAATCGCACTTGCTTGATCAAGCAACTCTTGTATATCTTCTAAATGCTCATCTTGAAACGCATCTTGAATATCCCCTTCAAGTCGAAACAAGCTTTGGTTAATCCGCTCCGAAAGATAACGCAGTGTTGTAAGTCGCTCATAATAATAAAAACTCCCCGATAATGTCCCGATAATCAGGAAAAAGATCGCTAAGTTAATAAGATTAAATCGCTCTAATTTCACGGTATAAGCCTATCCGTTTTCACGTGTTGTGCGTTAAGATGCTCTATCACTTTTGTTTGATTTCCTTGATGCAGCCACTCTATCTGAGCCGTGGTAGAGATAAACTCATCATAGCTTTGCCCTTCCAAATACCCTTTAACCGTCTCATAGTATTCATGCGGATCGTTTTGAAGTTGTGCCACCCCTCGCTCAAACATCTCTTTGAGCTGAGCGAATTCCCTTTCTCTTCCGTTGATAACCTCTTCATCCACAAACAAAGCATCAATCACCGAAAACGATTTCATCGTCCGAGTAGACGCGATAGGCTGATACCCTTTTTTGAGCAATCCCGAAAGGTATGGCTGGTATGAAATAATGACAATCGGCCGCGCTACCTCGTTAAGGGAGAGAATGTTTTTTTGGCACGCATTTATTTTATGAAATTTAACGCTTTTGAGCCCTTGTTCCGAAACAAATGCATCAAAAAAATCATCATTTAGCGATCCTTGTTCCAAATAAACGTCGACCGTCTCTTTTGTGCTACGGAGTTCTTGAATGGATCGATTTGAAACAATCGCATCGGCTCCGTATGATCGGTCTATTAGAAATACCGGTTTCATTTTTTGCCAATCGTTAAAATGAAAAAGTTCATACTGTGTAGCGGTAAATCCTTGGGTAAATCCGCGTTCATGGTAATGAGAGTTTTCGGCGAGATCAACGAGCCAGATAAATCGAAAGGAGCTCTTTTCCAACCACCCTTTCTCCTGCGCGTAAATAAACGGGGTAAACCCGACCCAAGGGTTGGAAGAAATATGTATTTTAGATGCATCGGCAGGGCGGTTCACATAAAAATAAAGAACCGCTACCGTGCCCATCAAAAACAGCAATACAAAACTCAAAATACGAGCTTTTTTCATACCATCACTCTCTTTAGCACCAACAAATAATATTGATAATAACATAATTTTTTATAAAGTTTCTAACGTGATTCCGTATCTCATTAATGTTACAATACCGCTTATTAAAAATTCGGGGTCGATGATGCGTGTACTGGTTATTTTGGGGCTGTTCGTTTTAGCCCTTTTTGCAGATGTAGGATACAACGGAAAAAGTATCATTCTCTCCGTTCCTAGCCCATCGGGAACTATCACTACCCCTGAAATGAATATCTCCGTTTTATCTCATCCCATATATAAAACACAAGGGATCGCTATCCTCCCCATCGACTATTACGCCGCTATCGGGGACACGAATCTGACGTGGATCGCACCCGGTAAAACATCCCAAATTTCTCTACATGTCGAAGAAGCGATCTATCCCACCGAAACACTCAGTGTCGATCCCGCCAAAGTAACCCCGCCGAGTGAAGCGCTTGAGCAGATCGAACGCGAACGTGTCCAAGCAAAAGAAATCTATGCCCGCTTTACCCCGATACGCTATTGGGATAAAGCATTTATCAAACCGCTCGAATCGAATATCACCAGTGAATACGGTTCCAAGCGTACCTACAACGAAACACTAAAAAGCTATCACGGCGGAGTTGATTTCAGAGCCCGAACCCCCATCCCGATCCAAGCTACTAACAACGGCATCGTTGTCCTTGCCGAAGATCGCTATTACTCAGGAGGGACGATTATCATCGATCACGGTGAAGGGATTTACAGCTGCTATTTTCATCTTAGCCGATACGATGTGAAAGTGGGGGATTATGTAAAACAGGGAGATACTATCGCTCTAAGCGGAGATACCGGACGGATTACAGGCCCTCATCTTCACTTTGGATTTATGGTCCACGGCATTCAAACCGATCCGCTCGACCTCATCGAAAAAATCAATACTCTTTTCCGTTAATCTTTTTTCAGTGCGGCCCAGATAAAACTGCCCAAACCGACACCCACCACGATCACCAAAAATCCAACCTGAAACCAATCCATTCCGCTCATTGTGCCGTTTCCTTTAAGTCTTTCTCTTTTAGCTGTCCGCACGCCGCACTGATGTCCAACCCTTTGGAATCGCGGATGGTACACAATACTCCGTGTTTGACTAGATACTCCTGAAATGCAACCATATCGGCACGGGTCGGGCGTTGATAATCACTTCCGGGATACGGATTAAAATAGATCAGATTCACCTTGGACTTAATCCCGTGGAGAAGTTTCACCAACTTTTTGGCGGACGTGAGATCATCGTTTTTCCCTTTGATGACAAGATACTCAAACATCACCCGCTTTCGTGTGTCGATCGGAAACCGCTTCACCGCTTCGATGATCGAGGCGATGTTATAGGCTTTATTCATCGGGATCAATTCGCTACGGAGTTCATCATCAACGGCATGAAGGCTGATGGCGATATGCACTCCCAAATCCATCTGACCCAGTTTGTCGATCTTGGTGCTCAATCCGCTCGTCGAAACCGTTTGCCGTTTCCCCGAAATCGATAACCCCTCTTCGTCTTTGAGGATTGTAATCGCATGTGCCAGATTATCGAGATTATCGAGCGGCTCCCCCATCCCCATATAGACGATATTGAGCCGTCGATGGGCTGCGAGGTTGTTATCCATCTTCACCGCTAACACTTGTGCCACGATCTCTCCCGCACTCAGATCACGGGTAAATCCCCCTTTCGCGGTGAGACAAAATGAACACCCCACCTTGCACCCCACCTGCGTCGAAACACAGACGGTAAAACGGGCTTCGTGTTCGATATTTCCCTCATCGTCGATGGACTCGTCTTTCATCTTGAGCCACACCGTCTCAACCGTTTTACCATCACTCAGTTCAAAGAGGTATTTGATCGTCCCATCGCTAGAGCACTCTTTACGGGCGATTTTGAGGGGCATAATTTCATACTCAGCACTTAGCTCTTCGCGCATCGCTTTAGGGAGATTTGCCATCACATCAAAGCTCGTCGCATACTGATGGTAGATCCATCCCCAAATCTGTTTGGCACGAAAGGAGGGTTTCACCATCGATGCAAGTTCGGCTTTGGTGTAATCGAGGATACATTTTTTAGGCATGAATCAGCCCTTTTTCTTTGAGATGTTCACGGAGTAGCACTTTGGCAAACCCGTGATTGGCGATAAAGTCCCGATGGGCATTGGTATCGCAATAGTTGGTGATACAAAAAACACCCCCCGCAGGAATACCGAAAACCTGAGCCACTCGCATAACACTAAAAAACTCCATGTTTTCAATCCCCATCCCCAGCGCTCTCATTTGCTCCATAGCATGCTCACTCGTCGTGATGTAGTTCGAGGAGTTAACAATAACATCTTTAATCGATTCCGTTTGTGCAGAAACGACGTTATCGATAGGGGTATAAGCACTTTTATCCAAAAACCCTAACTCGATGTTAGCCGCTGTTTTAGACTCAATGATGTCGTTGATTTTATGCTCACCGTAACTTCCCGCACTTCCGACGAAGAGGAGAAATTCGGGCTTATGAACCAAACAATGGCGGGTGAGATTGATCGCACTGTCGATCAGTCCTACCCCTATCGGTATCGCAAAATCAAACGTCTCGTTATTACCCGCGCATAAAATCATAACCGTACCGGAATCCCATTAGCCGATAGGTAGCGTTTGAGATCCATGATGTCAATCTCTTTGTAGTGGAAGATACTCGCTGCCAGTGCCGCATCGGCACCGTGCTCGAAAGCCTCTTTGATATGCTCCATCGTCCCCGCACCGCCGCTGGCGATAACGGGAACATTGACGGCGCGGCTGATCTGCTCGGTGATAGAGAGGTCAAATCCCGCTTTGGTACCGTCGGCATCCATCGAAGTGAGGAGAATTTCCCCCGCACCGCGATCCACAACCTCTTTTGCCCACTCGTAAGCATTAATCCCCGTATCGACCCGACCGCCGTTGAGATAGACGTTGTACTGATCGCCGGTACGCTTCACATCGATAGCGACGACGATACACTGAGAACCGAAACGTTTAGCTCCCTCATTGATAAACTCAGGACGTTTGATTGCCGCAGAGTTGATACTCACTTTGTCACATCCAACCGCAAGAAGTTTATAAATATCGTTCAGTTCGCGGATTCCCCCGCCGACGGTGAGAGGGATAAAGACCTCTTTCGCCACTTGTTCTACGATGTGAACAATCGTATCCCGCTCTTCGTGTGAAGCGGTAATATCGAGGAATGTCAGTTCATCCGCCCCCTCTTCGTTGTACCGTTTGGCGACTTCGACGGGATCCCCCGCGTCTTTGAGACCGACGAAATTGACACCCTTAACGACCCGACCATCTTTGACATCGAGGCACGGAATAATCCGCTTCGCAAAAAAATTATCCATTTGACACCTTGTGCGCAATCATTATGAAATTATAACTTTGATTACCAAAGGTAACGATAAAGGGGGGCAATTTATTTTTTAATAGGGGATTAACACTTTATTGGGTACAATAATTACAATGCAACAAGATCGTGCCAAAATTGCCAAAAAGAAATTTGGCCAAAATTTTCTAAAAGATGAAGCTGTTTTAGCCCAAATCATCCAATCGATGCCCGATACACCTCACCGTATCGCAGAAATCGGGCCTGGATTAGGTGATTTAACTAAGTATTTAGTTGATGTCAAAAGTGTTACCGCTTTTGAGGTCGATACCGACTTGTGCAAGCATTTAAAGCACCAATTTGCCGATGCTATCAACACCAATACTCTTGAGCTCCGTTGCGGAGACGTGTTAGAGCATTGGAAGAGTGAGCTTCTGGATGAACCGTACGATTTAGTGGCAAACCTGCCCTATTACATCGCGACGAACATCATCCTCAAAGCCCTCGCCGATCCGGCGTGCCGAAACTTGCTTGTCATGATACAGCGTGAAGTAGCAGAGAAATTTTCTGCCTCACCTGGAGAGAGAGCTTTTGGAGCGCTCAGCGTGATTACGCAGAGTGTGGGTGAAGCGGAGATCGTGATTCACGTCCCCCCAACCGCATTCGAGCCTGCTCCCAAAGTCGATTCTGCCGTACTGCTCATTTCTAAACGGTCGAATCGTAATGATGAAGGGTTTGAAGAATTTTTACGAGCGGCCTTTACACAGCCCCGTAAAACCCTCCACAAAAATCTCTCCTCGCGCTATGATGGAGATTCTTTAATTAAAGCGTTTGAAACGCTTGAACTGGAACGCTCCATCCGACCTCATCAGCTTGACACCTCTGACTTTCACCGGCTCTACGCCCTTATAAAATAACCTTTTCTGGGCATTCTTAGAGCATCTAACCATAACCTAAACACCATTACGCCAGAGCGTAAAGAAGGAAATACTATGTCCGATGAACAAACAGGATCAGCAGCGCAGCCCCAAGGGGAAAACCGTCAACGCCGAAACAACCGCCGCCCTTTCCGCAGCCGTAACGCCAATCGCCCAGAAGGCGCTGAAGGCGCTCCAACGGATCGCCCGAACACTGAGCCGCGAACCGATAACCGCCCTCCGCGTCAAGACAATCGTCCGCCACGCACCGACAACCGTCCTCCGCGTCAAGACAATCGCCCGCCTCGCACCGATAACCGTCCTCCACGTACTGACAATCGTCCGCCTCGCACCGACCGTGTAGAGGGGAGCGAAACCAATGCGGTAGATGCCGAACCGAATCGCGGAGGTCGTGATCGCGGTCGCGGAGGTCGCCGAGGAAGCCCGAGTACGCCGATTGACAACAACTTGCGCGACTTTGTACTTCAAAATCAAGATGCCCATAAAAACCGTCTTAACCCCCATTATAAATTGAACCTTGAGAATAACGAAAAAATTCGTATCACCCCTCTTGGCGGACTCGGAGAGATCGGTGGGAATATCACCGTTATCGAAACCGAAAACGAAGCGATTATCATCGACATCGGGATGAGTTTTCCCGATGAAGAGATGCACGGGGTCGATATTCTCGTCCCGGACTTCACCTACTTGCGTGAAATCCGCAAAAAAATCGTAGCGATCATCATCACCCATGCCCACGAAGACCACATCGGCGGTGTACCGTACTTTTTCAAAGAGATGCAATTTCCGATTTACGGAACACCTCTTCCATTGGCGATGATCGGTAACAAATTCGACGAACATCACATGCGTGATTTCCGCCGCTACTTCAACCCGATCGTCAAACGTCAGGTTTACCGTATCGGAAACGATTTCGACATCGAATGGATGCACATGACCCACTCGATCATCGATTCCAGCTCATTGGCGATCACGACCAAAGCGGGAACCGTTATCCATACGGGTGACTTTAAAATCGACCATACGCCGGTTGACGGGTACACCGCTGACTTGCACCGTCTTGCCCATTACGGTGAAAAAGGGGTTCTTTGTCTCCTATCCGATTCCACCAACTCCTATAACAAAGAGTGGACGCCGAGCGAGCTTACCGTAGCTCCGGGATTTGATCGCATCTTCTCAAAATCTGAGGGTCGTATCATCATGTCGACGTTCAGCTCGAATATCCACCGTGTCTATCAAGCGATTTTGGCAGGGATGAAATACAACCGTAAAGTATGTGTTATCGGACGATCTATGGAGCGAAATCTCGAAGTATGTATGCAATACGATTACATCAAACTTCCGAAAAATATCTTCATCGATGCCGAAGAGGCAAACCGCATGAGCGATAAAGATGTATTGATCGTTACCACCGGAAGCCAAGGGGAACCGAGTTCCGCCCTTTTCCGTATGGCGATCGGCGAACACCGCCACATCAAAATCAAACCGACCGATTTGATCGTCCTCTCGGCTCGTGCGATTCCGGGAAATGAGGGTTCTATTTCAGGGATGCTCAACTATCTCCAACGTGCCGGTGCACGTGTAGCGAATGATCGCGATATTCACGTATCGGGTCACGCGAGTATGGAGGAGCAAAAATTGATGCTCCGCCTCACCAACCCTAAATTCTTCCTCCCTGTTCACGGTGAATACAACCACATCATGAAACACAAAGAGACCGCAATCACTTGCGGCGTTCCGGAACGTAACATCCTCTTGATGAGCGATGGCGACTGCATCGAAGTCAACAGCAAAATGATGCGCAAAGCCAAAACCGTTAAAACGGGTAAAACTTATATCGATAACCAAAATAACCACCAAATCGAAGACGACATCGTTATCGATCGCCAAAAAATGGCATCTGAGGGGATGGTTATGTTGGTGGCTCAAGTGAGTGCCGCAGAATCACGCCTCCTCTCCAAACCTCTTGTCACCAGCTTCGGGATCGTTGCCGACCGCCATGACAAAGCGTTTGCCCAAGAGATGGAAGATGTGTTAGAGCACTTCTTGATCAACCTCAAACCGGGGCTTATCGAGAACCCGAAAGCGTTGGAAAACGATCTTCGCCAAGTGGTACGTAAACATATCTACCGCAAAATGAAAAAATATCCACTTATCGTTCCTCACGTTTTCGTTATGTAAGGTGTGCTTTGCACACCTTCGTCTCCGTTTTTAAACTCAACTTCGCTATACTTTTTAACAAATCTTCAGCAGGAAGCGCCCATGTCTATTGCAAAAATAGGTACCCAAGAGAATATATTTGGAGATAATATCGCTTTTGTAGAAAAATGGGATTTTTCTCAAGCCAATACTTCAGAAGAAAAGCGCATTTTAGCAATTACCCAAGTTGCTTCAATCTGCTACCAGTCCCCAAAAGCTTTAGGCAGTGAAACGCTTTACAATCGCCTGATGGCTGAATCGATGGGACTCCCCTCCAGTTCGTTCGAATTTGTCCCTGTATTGCTAGACTACGATAATCCGCAACACAAAGAACTGCTCCATAAAGAATACAGCAATGTAAAAAAATTCGGAGAACTTGTTGAAAACGGCAAATATTTACTGACGAATTATCGCGCGATCGTATATGATTTTGAAAACGATAAAGCTGGATACAGCTTTGACATCAGACAAATTTTCAATACCCTTGAAGAAGCAGAAATCATCCGAAAACATTTTCATGTATTTTTATACAAAGTTGACTTACCGACACGCTCACAAATGGTTCGCCACCGAGTCAATTGGCAAGAACTTTCACGAAGATATGTATCGGGGAAAAGGGTTCCTTTCGACTTTTACATTAGTGAACATATGATTTCTATCAAAACAAATGAATTCGATACGCAGAAAATTATTGACCTATGTGTAGAACATTACATGAATGCTCTCGAGCATGGCGTTAAACCTCAAGAAGCACGTAGAATCATCCCTCAAGCTGCCTATACTCAAATCTGGGGAGCATTCATGCCTACCCAGCTTGCTAATTACTTCAAGCTTCGATTAGACGAACACGCTCAATGGGAAATTAGAAAAACTGCTGAAGCTATGAGGGATTTAATTAGTTACTAAACTTTTTGTATTGAGCTCTCTCAATACATAACTCTGAAAATCTCCGACAAAGAGCTTCATAGTCTTTATAACATCACTCAAAAATACATCTATATCATTTTCTTGCGAATTGAAAAATCTTCGCCCATGCAATTTTATTGCTTCACCTCTATCATCAATATCTCTAAACGGGATATAGAAATAGGCTAGTTTATTTTCATTCACACATGGTGTAGCGAATCCAATATAGCAATTTCGTTCAAATTCGAGTATGCCCGTATTATGCACAAGATCATTTCTAAGTTTGATAAGAGCATTGAAGATTTTATCCTCAACATAACCTTTAAGCGGTGTCTTTTTTAAGTCAGCAAAATACGTTCTATTTAACTTCTCAAGATAAATATCACTATTCGATGTTTCTGGATCAATCAAATGTATAAATTCACTCATACGTCCTGCAATATCCAGTGCAGAACAAAATGATATAATCGATATTGTTATTAATCCTGCTACTTTTGAATCGTCTGATATTACTTCATTAGAATTTTCCCATCCATTCATAATTTGGATCTTTAGCGGAATATTGTTTCTCATGTATGTCAAAAATTCAATATAATGTTTAGTCGCCTGATCAATTAACGAGAAAAAATCATTGTATAACTTATTGAAATCAGCAAAATTAATCCATTTAGTATAATCTGATTCGCTGATCACTAAAGAATTAATATACATTTCTACAGCTTTATTATGAACTTCAGTATTACCATTCCCATAGCCATTTTCGAATATAGCACTTGGTAATAAATATCTATCTCCTAGTGATAGCCTAAAAACTTTAGACAAAGATTCATCTAATTCATAAAAAATTTTACGTATCAAATCTCGTAATTCTTCAATTCCACATTCATCCTCAATCAATCTAAGATTGAATTGTTCGAATAATGTATCGTCACTAATTGAATCAAGTTGTATCGTATTCCCTACCTGATCAACCATTTGATAAGAACCTTCAATTTGATAAATATCTAATCCTCGTGAACATATATGTCTTCTCAAACGCTAATCCCTTTATTTAAAAACTTCATTTTGTTAACTTCGGCTTGAAATATTATTTTTATGTTACTATAGTCTAATAAAAAATAAGGATATTGATTATGAAAAAGGATCTCCTATTCGGCACTCTCGCCGCAATGTTTCTCATTAGCGGATGCGCTGAAAAAGAATTTACTATCAATGGGATGATTTGTCCTGCAGGAAAAACAGAAGATATTATTAAATCTGATTTTCAAGAGTGCCACTATTACGATCTAAAAGCCGCAGGTGAAGCCTCAAAAGCACCGGTTACCGTAGAATGTCAGAAATGTCTGGAAAGCAAAGGGTATAAAATCGAGCAATAAATCGTTCTTTGAACGGTTTGTCGTTTGGAATTAAATTGGGATTTACGAAATAAGAGAAGAAGTCTTCGAGGAGAAACTCCCCGAAGTGTTTAGAATTACAGCGCTGCTTTAGCTTGAGCGGTGAGGGCAGTAAATGCCGCTGCGTCGTTCATTGCCATGTCAGCAAGGATTTTGCGATCAAGTTCGATGTTGGCACGTTTAAGGCCGTTCATGAATACTGAATAGCTCATTCCGTTTAAGCGACATGCCGCATTGATACGGATAATCCACAATTTACGGAACTCACGTTTTTTCTGTTTACGGTCACGAAACGCGTATACGAGTGAGCGCTCGAGTTGCTCTTTCGCTTTACGGAAATGTTTGTGGCGTGCACTGTAGAAACCACGTGCGAGTTTCAATACTTTTTTATGACGTCTGCGTCTTACGACACCAGTTTTTACTCTTGGCATAGTTTTCCTTTCTTGACCCGGTTCATTTCAATTTTAATGACGGGGTGCCGCTTTGCGGACTTGCCCAGCGTTATGCTGGAGGGTTAATAGGTTTTAGCCTACGATCATCTTTTTGATGTTTTTAACATCAACAGCAGCAACC